>JBBQYS010000016.1:0-36421 GCA_038208485.1 Chitinophagales bacterium | reverse complement strand
GTGAAAGAGGTAATGTATCTGAAAAAATAATGACAAGAAGTTATCTAACAGAAACGGGAAGCAACTGCTTCCCGTTTTTTATTTTGCGATGGCGATCTTCACCTTCTTATTCTTGATCTTTTCATTTTTAATCAGTTCCAGCACATTGCCCACTTTCGATTTTCGTACCGCTACAAAAGCGGTGAAATCCTTCACCTCTATTAAACCGATATCATCTTGCTTCAATTCTCCTCTTTGCGAAAGGAAGCCCACAATATCAATCTTGTTGATTTTATCTTTCTTACCCGCATCAATAAACAGGGTACTCCATTTTGGTTTCTCCGGCATGTTCAATCTTTCCGGCAAATCAAATGGTTTCGAATTATTTGTAATATAAGCGGGTAGGGGTTCATCCGCTGAATAAATGACATAAACATTTCCGGTGTTGTTCATCCTTGCTGTTCTGCCATTTCGATGTGTAAAAGAGGCCTCCTCGTGTGGTAGATGATAATGGATGATATTTCGGATATTGGCAATATCCAGTCCGCGGCTTGCCAAGTCAGTTGTTACCAGGATATCTGAACTGTTATTCCGGAATTTGCAGAGGGCAACCTCCCGATCGTGCTGTTCCATACCACCGTGATAATAAACACTTACGAGCCCTTTATCTGCTAAAAAACTGTTGGCTCTTTCTACAGATTCCCGGTGATTACAGAATACAATGCTGGAAGTGTTACCCGTATAGCATAATAACTCAAGCAAAGTATCTAATTTATCTTTAGCAGGAGACAGTAGTGTATTGATTCTCAAGTCTTCGGATGCTGTTGGATCAACCGGCAAAAAGTTCAGTGTTACCGGATCTTTCATTTTCACAAACGGAGGAATATTTTCTGTATAAGTAGCAGAAGTCAACATTCGTTTTTGCACGTTTGGCAAAGATCCAATGATGAATTCCATTTCTTCCAGAAAGCCGAGCTCCAGACTTTTATCAAATTCATCCAGCACCAAAAACTTAATATGGTCTAATTTGATATTATTCCTGCGAATATGATCTGCCATTCTGCCTGCGGTTCCAATGATAATTGCCGGCGGCTGCACCAGGTTATTCTCTTCAATTTCCCTTTTATGCCCACCATAACAGGTGGTAATTTTAAAGCCTGTTTGCATTTTTTTCAATACAGCATCTATTTGCAGGGCAAGTTCCCGGCTAGGTACCAGTATTAATGCCTGGCAAAAATCTATGTCGGGGTTAATAGATTCCAATACTGGTAACAGGAATGCCAGCGTTTTTCCCGAACCCGTGGCCGATAATAAAATGAGATGGTCCTGCTCCTGAATGGCTGCAGCTGTTTTTTGCTGCATCTCGTTCAGGGTCTTAATATTTAATCTTGCTAAAAAAAACTCGTGATTCATAGCCGCAAAGCTAAGCTATAAAATTTTGAGAAATCGGGATTATGGTAAGGAGTAAAATGATCGTAACTAGTCAACCACAAGGCGTTTAATTTTATTATTGCCGTTACAAGCTATCACAAGATTTCCATTCTTATCAAGGGCTATTCCATCAGGCTGTTTAATTTTTGCCACCGAAATATCTCCATCTACATCACCATTTCCGGAAGCACCAATAAATGTTGAAACAGTCCCTGCTTTTAAGTAACGTATTTTGTGATTAAACCAATCTGAAATATAAATTCCGCCATTTTTATCTACGACCATTCTGGTAATAGTTAATTAAGGCTAATGTGTATGAAATAAATGTGTGAAATTGTTATCATCAATTGAATTTGATTTATAACTCCATAGTATAAATACTGTTTTACTAAAAAACTTTTATAATAATGTATCTCTGAAATCATTATAGATACTGGTTTATAAAGTGATAAGCTTGTAGTATTTTTTCTAGTTGGTGGCCTTCCCCTTTTTTATTTCACCCCCACCATTTATTTTTGTTTTATACCCAACCAAACTAACACATCAACTATGAGTAACCTCAAACTCATGTTCTTAATCCATCTTTTCTTTCCATTTTGCAATCTTTTTGCACAGGCAGACAGTGGCTTGATATCACTCCAGCAAATTCCAGACAAATACTTTAAGGACACTGAAAAAAAGATTGATAATTATACTCATCGCATCTCAAGTAAAACAAAAAAAACACTTATAAAGTTGGCCCGTTGGGAAACTAAGATTCAGCGATTGATGCAGAAAGCCAATCCAGAAGTAGCGGCTAAACTTTTTAATCCAGAGCAACTGTCATTCCGTAAAATGTTAGATAATTATCAAAAAGGAGAAGAAACCTTGGTAAGGAACATGCGCCAATATGATCAATACACAGATGAACTTCTAACACAAATTAAATTCCTTCAAACTAAAACAGATCAAGTTGACGAAGGCAGGAAACAAGTTATCGGTGAAGTGGAAGAATCAGCGCTGCTACTTGAAAAAGAAGAACTGCGGAGTCAAACACTTCAAAAAGCCATAAACGAAAGGAAAAAGCAACTTATTTCAGAAGCAGTAAACCATCTTAAGAATACCAAATATTTACAAAAAATCAACAAGGAAAATTATTATTATATCGAAACATTAAAGAATTATAAAAGTTTGCTCACTGATGAAACAAAGCGTGAAGAACTTTTGAAAAAGACTTTGTTTGGAATTCCTGCATTCAAAAAATTTATGAATGATAATAGCAGATGGGGTTCAATCTTTGGAGTTTCATCTGCAAATACAATAGCACAAAATTTACCTGGTTTACAAACGAGGGCAAGTCTTACGAGCCAGTTGCAAGATCGGCTTGGTAGTAACGGGCCTAACGCAATTCAAAATTTTCAACAAGTATTACAAAAAGGGCAGAATGAACTAAATGCCCTAAAAAACAGATTAACCGGAGTGTTGCAGCCTGCTAAAGAAGAAGGATTACCGGATTTCAAACCTAACAATCAGAAAACCAAAACCTTTGCCCAAAGGCTTGAATACGGATTCAATATACAGTTTGAGAAAAAAATAAATTTTTATCCCTCAAGCACAAGTATTGCATTCACGATAGGATATAAACTTAGTGATAAATTCAGTACAGGTTTAGGTTTGTCTGGAAAAATAGGGCTGGGGCAAGGTTTGGATAAGCTTAAGTTTACGGCCGAAGGACTTGGGCTTCGTTCATACCTGGACTGGAAATACAAGAAAAAATTGTTTCTGACTACTGGCTACGAACAAAACCTTAATCGAAGTATAAAAAATTTTAGTACTCTCGGTAAGGCATCATTATGGAATCAATCCGCTTTGATTGGTTTAAGTAAACAAGTTCAGGGCCCTGGCAAGAGAAAGGGAAAAATTCAAGTGCTTTACGATCTTTTTGCAAGTAAAAATATTCCTGCAACTAATCCAATAAAAATAAGAACCTGCATAAATCTAAAATAACGAGGATGAGACATTTAAAAATTTTCAGTACTATATTATTTATTTCTTTTTATTGTAGTATTTACGGACAGGTTAACCTTGCAACTGGTGCTTCAGAATTTGGGATTCCCATATTTTCCTATGGAGATCAAAATAAACTAGGCTTTTCGCTGAGCCTGGATTACACAGCCGGTCATGGCCTCCTAGTGAACACCGTAGCATCTGAAGTTGGTACCGGATGGGAGCTCAATGGCTGTAGTTATATTGTCCGCCAGCAGCGGGGGTTGCCAGATGACCAAAAAAGAAATATGGCACTAATTGTCCAGAATCCTTTGCCAACCAGCACATGGGTTACTTCCGCCGATTATATTCAAACATATTATCCTAACGGGTATATATACACAGTGTTTAATCCAACGGATAACCTCACAAATGAGGTGGCATATACAAGGATGAACGCAGTGCAGTTTGATGGAAGTTGGCAAGGGTATATACCTAATGAAGCTTCACTGGCAGACAGATTACAAGATATCTTTACTATCTGCATTGGAAAAGAAAAAATTGATTTTGTCATAGATAAGACGCTGAACCAGATACGCTGCCTCGATAATAGCAAATTTAAAATAGAGGCAGTTACAGAGGATATGTTTGCTGCAAATGTAAAAACAACCATTGGAAAATTCATAGTTACATCACCCCAGGGTATTAAATATTTATTCGACTCGAAGGAATTTTCAGAAGAAATTATTTACGACAAAAAGCAGAGTGTGAATGGTGTATTTAACCCGGATCCGGATTATGTACCCCCACTTGTTTGGGATATTCATAGCATACCTGAAGGTGCAAGTAATCCAAAAGTCGCAGTAGTAAAAGGTAGACCGGTAGGTAAATTTATTGTTACAAAATGGTTTCTTTCTGAAATAATAAATCCTTCCAATAATAAAAAAATAATTTTTACTTATGAGAACTACCAGCTTCGAAGGAATACAGGTCGGAGTCTGTCATATTTTAAAGGTCTTTCAATGACGATAGGCCGGGAAATATTAAACACCAAAAGGCTTACCAAGATCAATTTTCCTGATATGACAGAGCTTTCCTTTGCTTATGATCCACTATTGCGTGTCGATGTGCCAAATAAGCCACTTAGGGAGATTATTCAAAAACGGAATAATGTTGTACAATCCAAAACTGTATTTGATTATGAATATTTTTTCGCTTCTTCCTTGCTACCCTATAATTACAGTTTCGCTCAGGATAAAAAGTTTATGGCAAGGCTGAGTTTAAAATCTGTACAGAAATATGGGATCTCGGGCCCTGCGGAACCGCCACATACTTTCGAATATAATCTTGGTACAGCAGGCCCTACTGCTCATAACAACTGGGATCCTCAAGGAATAGTTTATGTAGGCCCGAAAGATATTGTTCCGCCTTCCTTTTCGATATTAACAGATCACTGGGGGTATTATAACAGCAGCAATCTGAATCCACGGAGTGAGCTTACCTACATGGAAAGTGATGTGGTAGTAACTACCGGATTCGCTACAGAGCCAATGAACGCCTTTTCACATAAACGAGCGATTGACGGTTTAGCAAAAAATGGAATCCTAAAAGCCGTACATTATCCCTTTGGAGGTTCGCTTAGTTTCGATTATGAACAAAATTCAGCATATTACAACGGGCAGAATACAATTAGTGGAGGAGTAAGGGTTAAGAAGACAACAATATATGATGGTGAGGACCACTTAAAAGATATAACAAAAGAGTACAGCTATTTGAAAGAAGATAATATTAGTTCTTCAGGTTGGGGTTTAGAGCCATACACCTACCAAAGGAATATATTGAATCGAATATTTGCTTCTTCACAAGGAAGGCAGCCTGTAGCAACTAATGCGTTGGCTACTTCATTATTAACTAATGTAATTACTGCATTTAGTAATATTTGGGCTAATCATATTCCATGGAATGTGCATACAAAGCAGGGCATGAACGGTGCTGCGGGTGCCTATGCAATAATAACTCAAATCATAGTACATATAATCATGGAAATTTTCAGTAATCCTCCAGATTATATTGATGAAAATGGAATCCAGTATTCAACAGAGTCTTTTGAATCTGAGAATCCTTTACCACGTCTGTATTCCCGGGTTGAAGTCATTGAAAAAGTCGGAGCGACGTCCCCCAACGGAACACAAATATTTGAATTCAATTCTCCAGCAGACCAACCAATTGCAATTCCAACTTTCCAGATAGTAAGCAGCCTCCAACCAAGGTTTGTAAGAGGATTTTACGGGCTTGTGAAAAAAATGAAAATAAAAGATGTTGGCGGAAATATAGTAAAAGAAAACATCAATGAATATCAGGTGGTAAATGACAACTCCTCATTTGTGCTTAATAAAAGCTGGTATGCCAACAGGTATTTTTATGACAGATTTCCTGTTGTGTTTTCAGGTCAAATTACTACCGTTTCTGATTATATTACACAAGCGACATGGGGGATACCAAGCAATTTTGTCGTGCTAAAAAAGTCTCGGGAATTACTTTATAAACCAGGTATTTCCGGTGCTGTAGAAAGAGTTACTGACCTTACTTACACAACAGATTATCATAATATACGAATTTCGAAGACCACTGATAGCCGAGGAAATTCATTAGAAGCCAGGAATTATTTTTCTTCAGATTATTCGGCTGTAAATTATCCTGTCTTAGGTTCTATGGTCGTCGCAAACATGACTGATGATGTAATCAGTCAGGAAATGTGGCGAACAAAACCCGCAGGCGCTCCAGAATTAATTTCCTTGGCAGTTAATGAATATGGGCAGGTATCAAATGGAAATTACATGCCGGTTAAAACTTATGGTTTTGAAACAGATGCGCCTGTGCCTGAATCAATTATTGGAAACTTTAACGGCAATTCTCTCATAAGAAACAGTACTTATATTAAACCCCGAACAGAAATATTGTATCACGCAAACGGGTGGCCTAGTGAAGTAAAAAATATTGAGGCTGACTCATATAGTTCAACCCTGTATGGTTATAATGATAGTTACGAAATTGCCAAGATTTCAAACGCAAGAATTTCTGAGGTGGCTTACAATTCGTTCGAAGAATCTGCTTCGGCAGGTGCCTGGCTTGTGTCTGGTGCAAACATCTTAAATGAACAATCGCCTACAGGGTCAAAATGTTTGCAACTGGTAACAGGAAATAGCATAAATACTCCTATTCCAATCAATAAAAATTATACACTTTCATTCTGGTCTACAGGTCAGGTAAATATTTCTGGAAATATTACCTTAATAACAAGTAATCCAACCATTAACGGTTGGACATATTATGAGTATAAGATAGCATCGGGTTCTACTTCGCCCATTTTATCAGGTTCTGGTAAAATCGATGAACTAAGATTGTATCCTGAAAATGCAAGAATGGTTACAACAACCTATGAACCTGGGTCAGGTAAAACTTCCGTTTGTGATGTGAATAACCGCATTCAATACTATACTTATGATCAGGCTGGAAGACCAGACAAACAATATGATGAACAACGAAACATCATAAAGACTTATGAATACAAGTACAAAAATTTACCATAGAAAGCTACCATTATGCGAAAAATAATTAGTCTCATTATTTTATTAAGTTTTCTTGTCACGGGGTTTGCTCAAACCGTTGATATTATTATAGAAGGTGAAGCCAATGTTAATGAAGGTGAAGGGTATGTTTATAGAGTAAGTTACAAATCAACCTATACCGGCTCACTTAATTTTGTTTCTCTGGTTACAAATGGTACTGTAGTTGCTCAGGATCTTAATCCTTTGAATTCGGAAATGTATGTAAGGATAATTTGGAATTGCCAGGTTACTTCGGGAAATCTTAGGATAAACGAAACCAATACCAACACAATTATGAATTATCCAGTAACCGTATCTGATTTTACTAATATTTTCCGTTTCTGCCAAACCATTAGCCCTTCCACGCAAAATATCAATATCGGCCCGTTCCAGCAACCAGCACAACAATTAACAATAGTCAATTGCTCAGCTAACTGTGCTTCTTCTTATAATTATGCTTACCAATGGGAGGAGTCTGATGTCACACTTAATCCTTTTAATACCGTTTACACATCTGTACCTGGGGCAACGGGTGCCACATTTATCCCTCCCGTTTTGACTATTAGAAAGTTCGTTAATTATCGACGGATTACGAGTTTTTGGTTTGGTGGTCAGCTTAAGATTTTTACTTCAAGAGCTGCACGGGTAAATTATGCTACTTCAATAAACCCAGGATCCATTAATGGATACGGATATATTGACTTGAATACAAATCCAGTTATATCGCAGGTACCAGCGAACAATGGTTATTGTGACCCGGCAACCTACATATATATATGGGAAAGGTCAGTAAATAATGGACCTTGGGAAGACATCTCTCAAGGCGTTGAATATAGCTATACACAACCAATTACTGCTAAAACTACATTTAGGCGGAGAGTTTCGTGCGATAATGAAACAGTATATTCTAATGAACTTGAAATCAATATCGCAACTCCTTTATACCCTGGCGAATTATTCGGTGCAATACCGAATACACTTTCTTACGGAACAGTCCCTAACATCAATCAGGATCCCGCAACCGGAGGCCCTTGCGCTCTACATAACTACATATGGGAACGTTCAATAAATAATGGGCCGTGGCACGCCATTGGTACAGGTGTGTCTTATCCTGGTGTTGGAATTGTTGGCAATTCCCAATTTAGAAGAAAAGTAATCTGCGGAAATACAGAAATGTATTCGAATGTTGTGTCTTTTTCAATGAATCCTTACACATCTCCAAATACTGAAAGCCTGAACTATGTAAGAGTGAATACAGTTCTTGTGCCAAATGTTAATAGTTGGGAAGAAATAGATAATTTGCCCACGGGAAAAAAGATACAGCAGACTACTTATTTTGACGGCCTTCAAAGGGAAATACAAACGGTGGTAAAGCAGGGAGGTTTATTACAAACAATTCCTGAGGCAGATCCTATGAGTATATCTAGCTACCAGGATATTGTACGAATATATGAATACGATGCACTCGGCAGAAATTCAAAAAATTATCTTCCATTTGGTAGTGCAACAAATCCTGGGAAGTTTAAGGCAAATGCTTTGGCAGAACAACAGGCCTATATAAATTCAAAATATGGAGAACCGATTAATGGATTATATACTGCAACTTCTGTCACATATGACAATTCGCCGCTTAACCAGGTAGTGAATAAGAAAAGTACGGGCGCAGTATTGAATGCCAATCCCAGTTACAAGGGGATTAGTTCAGATTATGGCTTGTACAAACAGTCTGAAAGGGTTAAAATTTGGGAAATAGGTTATACGATTAGTAGCGTGCCTATAAACACAGGAATTTATCCTGATCATACTTTGTTAAAGGCAATAAGCCAGGATGAAAAAGATAAATTGATCATCCAGTATACTGATTTTTCAGGGAAAATACTACTCAAAAAAGTGCAGGAAAAAGAAGCCGGAGCTGGTTTAGATATGAATGGGCATTCAGGTTGGATATGCACATATTATGTATATGATGATTTTGGGAGAGAGCGATACACAATAACTCCGAAAGCGGTAAATGAAATGTATTCCAATGCGGGAGGTAATGACCTTACCTGGGTTGTCACTGCTCCTATAAAAAATGGTCTTTGTTTTTACCAGGAATATGACAAGAAAGGAAGAGCCACAACATTACATGTTCCCGATGGGGGTGAAAGTTGGTTCGTTTACGATAACAGGGGAAGGACTGTATTTACTCAGGATGAGAAACAACGAAACAGGCCTTCGGAATCTCCGGCTAAACCTGTGCAATGGTCATTTGTATTATATGATGAGTTAGACCGAGTTGTAGCAACTGGATTAATAGATGATGGCCGGAATAGGGTAAGTATGCAGGCTATGGTTTCTGCTATCGCCAACCCTCAAAATAAATCAGTTGAGCTTTTTTTAGGTACGTGGAAGACTATTACAGCTTACAATCCTGTGGCCGGAAAAAATCCATCTTCCGGTTTTTATTGCGGCCCATGCACCGAATCCATAACCAATAGTGTAACCTTTTTCGATCGTTACGAAACTGAAGCTTTATCTTATCAGGCAATAAATGATAATAATTTCTCTCCCGGATCCTCCAGTTACAATGGCTATCAGGTAGATCCTTCAATAAAATCCAGTCGAGTTAAAAATTTAGCTACATCCGAAATTGTTCGGGTGATTGATGATAAACATGACAATGGTAGTATATCAGATGATCAGTTTTTAACCAGTACTTCTTACATAAACGAAAGGGGGCAACCTCTGCAAAGCCTAAATCAGAATCTAAAGTCAGGAATTGATAAAGCGTGTTTCCGCTACGATTTTACCGGAAAAGTCTTAAGTAGTTTTCAGCAACATATTGCTAGCAACAGTATTTACTCAGGAATTATCAGCGTTGATAAACAGGAGTTCGATTTATTGGGAAGACATACGAAACTTAGTCGCTTGTTTACGATGAATATTAATGATATTGGTAATGCAGGTTTGTATCAAAAACTTTATGAAGTTGTCCGGGATGATTTCGGTAGAGTTAAAACAAAAAAAATCGGCACCGATCCTAACAACTCCTCTTTACCGATAGAAATCCAGGATTATACCTTTAATATACAAGGGTTAATAACTGGTATAAATAAAGATTATGCGCAGGCAAATTCGGCATTTGGCGTAGGGTCGCAGTGGTACAGAAGATTTGGTATGAGCATGACCTATGATGACCCTAATGGGTATAGCTCGAATTTCTCTCCGCAGTTTAACGGCAATATTGCTGGAATGATTTGGCGTAGCCAGGGAGATAATTATCAACGTAAATACAACCTGGAATATGATAACCTGGGCCGGTTTGTAAATGCACGGTTTACACAAAGAGAAAACATTTCCGGTTCTAGTCCCTGGGTAAATACAAAAGTCAATGTGTCCAGTTCTGTAAGCGGTTATGATGCAAATGGTAATCTTATGGGGCTCCAAAGCACCGGTATCATTCCCGGAAGCGATGGTGGAACAATCATTGATGATTTACAGTATAGTTACTTTGCCAGCAGTAATCAGCTCAAGGCCGTTAGTGACAATGCCTTTTCGGGCAATCCGGGGGTAAATGGTAAACAGGGCGATTTCAAAGATTATACGGCATCCAATGGCATAGATTACATTTATGATAAAAACGGGAATCTTGAAACAGATAAGAATAAAGGAATTATTGATAATGCGTCAACAGTTACTTCTCCTGTAAGGGGTATCATTTATAATTACCTCAACCTACCGCAACAAATTACCATTAAGGATAAAGCTAAAACCGAATACATCTATGATGCGAACGGAATTAAATTAGGTAAAAAAGTTACACAATTAACAGTTGGAGCACCTCCGGCAAAAACTACCTGGTTCATTGGCGGAATGGTTTACGAAGACAATGATTTAGCTTATATACTTCATGAAGAAGGTAGGTTAAGGATTATGGAACCAGTCGCCGCTTATAGTCTACCCAGCAATAGTGTAAATTACCTGGATATAAGAGGCAAAGTGCCATTAATAAATAATGGAAGTGTGCAGAAATGGGGTGTTTGGGACTATTTTATCAAAGATCAACTTAATAATATAAGGCTTGTATTAACCGATGAATATCATCGCCAATTGCTTAAATGTACAATGGAGGATGCAAACGCCGCCGTCAGGGACGAGGAAATCCTGACATTCGGTAAATCTGGTGGCGGAAACGAAGTGTCACTTACCCGCTTTGGCAAATTAGCTTCTGGTTGGCCTACTACGGCAGGAGATCCCTCAAAAGTGAGCAGGCTAATTAACCAGCCTGGCACTGGTGGTTTTACACAGGCAATTGGGCCTAACGTTTTGCTCAAAGTAATGGCAGGAGATGAAGTGGGAGGCACAGTAGAATACCATTACCAAAACATTTCGGTAGCGGCCAATAACGGAAATCTTTTGCAAACAATTGTTGGTGGATTTATTAATACTATAACTGGCGGTTTTACGGCTAGTGGTATTATAAAAGACAATAGTGCAGCCATAGCCTCGGTCAATACAAGTGCAGGAAGTCCCATCACTCAATTTATAAACAACCAACCACCTCCTACGCAGACTACCACCCCGAGGGCATATCTAAACATCATCTTTTTTGATGAGCAATTTCGATATGTTGGGGAAAGTAGCAATGCTGTGATGGTAGAAGAAACAGATCCTGGAACAGCTAAAACAGGAAGCAGATCCTTATTTCAGCAGGCTACCAGGAACGGGTATGTTTACGTGTATGTAAGCAATGAGAGTACAAATATCCCTGTATATTTTGACAATTTCATGGTTTCTCATGCTCGTGGGCCAATTGTGGAAGACAATGCTTATTACCCTTATGGATTAAAAATTCATGGAATAAGCGCAAAGGCGGCTCTTAAACCCCAGACAAAAGAGGGCTTCCAGGGAACTTTTAGCGAATGGGATTCAGAAAGCGGTTATAATGAATTTTTGTTGAGGGATTTTGATCCGCAGATTGGACGTTGGATTCAGATAGATCCAAAAATAGTTGAGCCCGGAATGTATAACGGAATGGGAGGTAATCCGATAAATAATATAGATCCAGATGGGGCAGATTGGTTTTATAATTTAACAAAAGGGGTTCTCGAATTTTTGGATGCAGGACCTGGTGTTATTCTTCCTGGGTATGAGTGGAAATTCAGAGAAGGAAAACTCGAAAATGGCGACTGGGGCGATGCATTTGGAAACAGGTACGAAAACTTGGTAGAGGTAAAAGTTTTTGGAAGACTTCCTTTAAAAATAGAGGAAACTTTGAGGCATTTTACAAATGCAGGTCTTTTAGATAAGAAGATAGCATTTCTGTGGGGTGTAGGAAGAAGCGTTGTAAACACTGTAAAAGGTGCATTAGTCTTATCCAGCTTTCAGCAACCCTATAGTCCTGTTTTTATGCAGGAGAGGCAACAGATGATAGAGGGTTTAGCTACAATGGGGGCGCAAAGTGTATATTACGGAGGTAATATTGGGGCAGTAATGGCAGTAAATTACGTTGCCGACAAATATAAAGTTTATGCCGAGGGAGACCTATGGGATAAATATACTACTACAGGGGAAATAGTAGGGGATATAGCCCAACTTTATGGAGGACCTGAGACTCTACTTTTGAAGGGTGCAAAAGTGGAGTTAGTTGCCCTGAAGATAGAAAATGTTGCTGCTGAAGCTGCAGGTTCAACAACGGCTCTCGTGAAATATGACGCAAAATTTGCTGTGTCCCAAGGATTAGAAGCAGGTAAGTTTAATTTTGACAGAATTAGATCAATGATTCCTGAAGGAGCACCTAATACATTTAATCCAAGTTTTGGTGGCGAAAAATATACCTTCAGTATAAATGGTAGTAATGTTCAATTGAAATGGCATACTCCTGAATTCGGAGGTAATGCCCCAATCGGAAGCAATTCTGCCCTATATAATTCTGCTCAAATTAAAGTTGGTAACAAGTATTTACAACAACATGGAGGATTTATTCGAAATAATAGAACAAATCAAACACATATACCTTTGAAACAATAGTCCATTATGCATTTAGATATAAATAGATTACCAGAAACAATTTCAAAAGAAAATTTTCTTTTTTTATATGCTAACTTAATGCAACAGAAAAATAATTTATCAAAAAATACAGTCATTCAGTATTTAAATATTCTTGGTGAAAAATTTGAAAAATTTTATGATGTTAATACCTTAAATTATATTGAAAAGGATGAAATACATAAATTGTTAAAAGAGTATACAGATTTTGATGAACTAAATTTAATGGAAGATTTAATAGGAATAATGTTTCAATTTCGGATTGATAAATATGCAGATTATTTACAATGTCATTTAAATGAAATTGAATCTAAAAGTGTCTATAATGAAGTTTATGATGCAGGAAATGAGTATAACCTTAGCAGATAAAGTTGTTCTAAGTGGAAGAGTTAAGTAGCACTTAATTTATTTAAGTGATGCGTTTGGCAAATAGGAAAATGTACTGGCAATATTTTGAGGTATTTAAAGCAAGTGAGAGACCTTTCAAACCCAGAAAAAGGATACGGTGTTTTACTTGGGAAGTTAATAATTGCAAAATATCTTATGATTCATAAAATGAAAAAAAGTCTATTGAAATATTAATTCGGCAAAATTAAACTCGATTAGTAAATGTTATAACTGCTAATAACAAACTAAGTTGCGAAAAATGAAAACATTCAATAATCTTTTTATCTTTACTTTATTGATGACTTTTGTGGTGCTGCCTAAAAACGGATATTCACAAAACCAGGCAGACAACTGGTATTTTGGTAACAAGGCTGGATTAAATTTTAATAATTGTACACCTTCCATTTTAACTAATGGTGAATTAAATACCCTGGAAGGTGCAGCAACTATTTCCGATTCTTCAGGCAATTTGTTGTTCTATACAGATGGAATAACTATATGGAATAAACTTCATTTGGCTATGTGGAATGGCACCGGATTATTAGGTCATCCTAGTAGTACGCAATCGGCTGTAATAGTTCCAAAACCGGGAAGCCCAAATCACTATTATATTTTTACTCCTGCAGTGGAAAATACTTCTACCGGTCTTTGTTATTCAATTGTTGATATGTCCCTGGATGGAGGTAATGGAGCTGTAATTGAAAAAAATACTTTATTGTCTGCCGGCATTAATGAAAAAGTTACCGCAGTGCGCCATGCAAATAATGTAGATGTATGGGTTATCTCCAGGGTGTTTAATAGTTTTGAATATCGAAGTTGGCTTATAAATAATAGTGGCATCTCAAATGCAATAATTTCTAATTCACCCTATAATCCCGGATCTGATCATAACAAAAGTCGTGGATATTTAAAACCATCGTCAGATGGAAGTAAATTGTTTTGTGCTTTTGACGATAACTTATATTCCGAACTCTCCCGCTTTAATAATCAAACAGGGCAAGTTCATTCCGTTGTCAAATTCAACAATATTCCCGGCTATCTTACTACACAATCAAATGATAGGAGCGGAGCATATGGAGTTGAATTTTCGCCAAATGGTAAATACATGTACCTCACATCTTTTGTTGCTGATAGGAATTTTTATTTGAGCCAATTTGATGTAAATATATTTGATTCTGCTATTATTCATCAGTCAGCAGCATTGATAGATTCTGGTTTTTCTTCCATCAACCCAACAGCCTCCGAGTACGCTGCACTTCAATTAGCAAAAAATGGTAAAATCTATATTGCACGGTTAAATAGTTTTTTTCTCAGTGTTATAAATCAACCCGACTTTTCAGGATCTGCTTGCAATCTTGTTTTTGCTGGTCAATATTTAGGTGGCAGGAGAAGTATGGGTGGATTGCCAACGTTTAATCAAACTTATTTTGATCCACATTTTAGGAATTATGATTACAGCTACGAAGAAGATTGCCATAAAAATGTTTTATTCAATCTGATATCTGCACACTCCTACGATTCTTTGAAATGGGATTTTGGAGATCCTGCATCAGGCATTTCGAATTTTTCAACAAATCCCTCGGCAGCTCATCAATATGCTGATGTAGGATTCAAAAATATTAAACTGGTCGTTTACAATTTTGTCGGGTGTAGAATTATAACGGATACTATTTTCAAAAATATCGTTGTAGGAATAGATGCCCCCAATCTGGGTATTGATACAACTATTTGCATTGGTCAGAAAATTACATTGAATGCTTTTTCAAGCCGGGCTGATTCTTATTTATGGAACACCGCTTCAACAGCATCGTCTATCATCATCACTGATCCGGGAATGTATTGGGTGGACGTTACTACCGGAACCTGTCAATTGAGTGACACTATTATAATCGCTAACAAACCTTTTCCAGTAGTTGATCTCGGATCGGATACTTCATTGTGCGAGAGTAAAACATTGCAATTAGCTGCTCAAAATATAGGAGCTACTTACCATTGGCAGGATGGCTCAACATTGTCTAACTATTTCGTAAATAGCGCTGGTGAATATCACGTTTCTGTAAATTTAAATGGCTGTGTTAAAAACGATACTATTAAAGTTACTGCTTTGTTTAAGCCTGTATTTTCACTGGGAGGCAACCGTGCAATTTGCGAAAACGAGCGTATTCGATTAGCCCCTTTGGTAAAGAATGATTGGGTATTGCTATGGAGTGATGGAAGTACGAATAGCGTGTTGGAAGTTAGCAGGCCTGGACAATATAGTTTAAAAGCTACAAATGTTTGTGGAACTTTCAGTAGCACAGTAACAGTTAAAGAAGGAATATGCGACATTTATGTACCATCTGCATTCACACCAAACAACGATAACCTCAACGACAAATTCAAAATTTTGGGCGTTAGCCAATTGGCATATTTTCACATAATTATTTTCAACCGTTATGGCAAAAAGATTTTTGAATCCTATGATAAAAATAACGGGTGGAATGGACTTTTTAACTCACAAGCATCAGATCAGGGTGCATATACTTATTATCTTGAGTATAATAAGTCAAACTCTATAAAAAAAGAAACCCGGAAAGGAACTTTTTTATTGCTCCGTTGATATTTTTTCAAACGTTTTTTGGAAATCTGCTATCGATATTTGTATTTTAATTCCTATGAAGCCATTGCAATCAGGTATAGTTAGCTGCAATTCCAGTTCTTCCTTTGCCAGATCGATTTTTTATCGGTTGGTGTGATTTGGTTTGTGCCGACACCCATCATTAAATTAATTTTGAGAAAGGAAAGTGAAACTGCGGGTTTAAGCGGCTGGCTAACTTTTTTAAAATATTTAATTCCTTATTTTTATCAGACGATGATAAATAAATTAAACAATCTCACAATTACAGGCATCTTTGTTTTTGCCGCCATTTTTATACATTCCTGCAGCACGCCAAAATCTGTTAGTAGCGCCAACAATGGAGCGCCGGCAGAAGAAGTTTCCACCGTAACGCATGCCCCTAAAGAGTTTCGTGCAGCATGGGTTGCTACTGTTGCCAACATTAACTGGCCAAGTAAACCCGGTTTATCAACCGAAAAACAACAGCTGGAAGCCATCGCCTTACTAGATTTTTTAAAGGATCATAATTTCAATGCAGTCATTTTCCAGGTGCGGCCGCAGGCTGATGCGCTATATAAATCAGCGTTAGAGCCCTGGTCATATTACCTGAGTGGTGAGCAGGGAAAGGCTCCGGATCCTTATTACGATCCGTTACAATTTTGGACAGATGCAGCACACGAACGGGGCCTTGAGTTGCATGTATGGCTAAACCCATACCGGGCGCATCATATTGCAGGCGGGGAAATAACGGAAAGTTCTGTAGTAAAAACAAAACCTAACCTGGTGGTACATTTAAAAGAAGGGTACTGGTGGTTTGATCCTTCATTAAAAGAAACGCAGGACCATGGCGTAAACGTGGTAATGGATATTGTAAAGCGCTACGATATTGACGGCGTGCATTTCGACGATTATTTTTATCCTTATCCTTCTTATAACAATAACGAAGATTTTCCGGATAGCCTTAGCTGGAACAAATACCAGCAGTCTGGCGGAAAATTGAGCCGTGGAGACTGGCGCAGGGATGGCGTGAACGCATTCATTAGCCGCCTGTATACAGAAATTAAAAAAGAAAAAAAGCACGTGAAGTTTGGTCTGAGTCCGTTCGGCATTTGGCGCCCGGGCTATCCGGCATCTATTGAAGGTTTTGACCAATACGATAAATTGTATGCAGATGCAAAGCTATGGCTAAACAAGGGTTGGGTAGATTATTTTGCTCCACAACTGTACTGGCCAATCAACCGCTATGCACAAAGCTTTCCCGTGTTGCTCGGCTGGTGGGCGCAGGAAAATACCATGAACAGACACCTTTGGCCCGGCATTAGCGTGGGCAGAGATACTACAAAAGATAATTCAGAAACCATTAATCAGGTAATGATAGCACGTGGCATGTTGCCCGAAAGCCCGGGCGTAATTCACTGGAGTATTTCATCGCTTACCAAAAATCCGGCAGTGTCAAAAGCTTTGTTGAATGGCCCTTACAAGAAACAAGCCCTGGTTCCGCCGAGTCCATGGCTCGATAATATTGCACCGGCAGCACCCCGAGTAAGTCTGCAACAGCAAAGCGATGCCGCGGTTATACAATGGACGCACCCTGATGAAAAAGATGTTTTTAAATGGGTGTTGTATTATATATATGGCAACCGCAGCGATTATAAAATTCTTACTGGCAAAGAACGGACTTATACATTGCCCATGCAGGAAGGCAACAGCCGGCTGAATAAAGTTTCCGTTTCTGCTGTTGATCGTATGGGTAACGAAAGTGCATTGGCTGAATCATCTGTTACAAGCGTACTGATACAACCCCGCAGCAATTGGAATGCAGCAGCGCCAAGGCCGTACAAACAGCAGGTGCCTGTGCGCATTACCGTGCACCACGAAGGAGGTAAAGTTTTAGCTGACACCGCCAATGCAGCTACCCGTTTAAAAAATGTGCAAACCTGGAGCATGGGCACCGATAGAAAATGGGTTGATATTCCATACCATTATTTAATTGCAGCCGATGGTACAGTCTTCGAGGGGCGGAATCCACACACCGTAGGTGAAACCAATACTGAGTACGACCCAACCGAGCACTTGCTCATTAGTTTTTTAGGAAATTACAACGAGCAGGAACTTAACCCAAACCTGCTGAACACACTTACCAGGTTGATTGCACATTTTTGTATGCAACACAATATTTCTCCGGAAACAATTGCCACGCATCGAGACTATAGCAAGAACACCACTTGCCCCGGACCAAATATTTATCCTTACTTCCAAAATGGATTTATTAAAAAGGAGGTGAAAAAAATATTGGCTGCAGAACAAATGACCAGTAATTGACGACCGTGAAGCATAGGATATTTGCCAACTATAATAGAGCTTATTTTACCTTATAATTAATATTATGTTAAACAGGCGCACAGCGTCTCACCTTCAATGGGGCCTGCGCTCAGTATTTATTCGCAGGCTCGTCATATAAACAACTCCCCTAATTTTTTCGTCATCACCCTACTCTCATTATCTTCTTTATAAAAATAAATCATCGCCCTCGCCACCTGCTCCCCGCTAATGCTGCAGTATTTTTTTAAGAATGGCAAAAACATACCAAGCCCGTTAATAATGTTGGCGCTTATCTTTTCTCCCACACGTTCATTATCCCGGTCGCCTTCTAATACACTTGGCTGAATGATGATAGTTTTATCAAAATCCAGCTTTTTAATGGCATCTTCCAGCTGGCCTTTTATTTTGGTGTAGAAAAACATTGAATTGGCATCTGCCGAAGCCGAGGAAATTAATACAAATGCCGGCACGCCGTTTTCACTGGCGGCCTGTGCAAACTCGTATTGGTAAGTAAAATCAACTTTAAATTGTTTGTCTTTGCTGCCGGCCTGTTTCAGCGTGGTGCCAAGGCAGGAAAACAATACATCGCCTGTTACCTGGGTTCTTACATCAACTAATCTGTCGAAATCAATAACATGTTCTTCAAGTTTTGGGTGGTTGATGCCGGTGGTTCTTCTTACGAATATTTTTATGGTGGCAAATTCCTGGTCTGCCAGTAATTGTTGTAGTAGTTTGCTGCCTACTAATCCGGTGGCGCCTATTATAATTGCTGTTTTATTCATGAATTGAATTGTTTACGGTAAGATAATGGATTTAGAACAGATTGCGCTGGTGAGGATGGGTTGAACCACAAAGAACACAAAGGATGCATAAAGTTCACGAAGATTTTTTATCAACAAGCGCTTTGTGACCATTGTGTTGTTTTCATTAGTGTTCTTTGCGGTTAGATTTTCATCGCTGAAAGTTTTGCGGCGAATTGGAAGATGTATTTTATCTCCCTTTCATTGCTTACATTAGCAGAAACGCACAATAGAAAAAGTTATGAGAAATTTCAAAAAATTATTGTTTGCTCCCCTGCTGTTAACGGGCTTTGTAAGCCTGGCGCAAAGAAACCGGTCTGCTACCACAGAAAAGAAAAACCCGGTGGTGGAAGCCATTGTAAAAGAAGCTACCGAAAACTCCCAACTGGAAAAACTGGCGCATGAGCTGATGGATGGCATTGGCCCAAGGCTGGTAGGTACACCAGAAATGAAACAGGCCGGCGACTGGGCCCTGGCCAAATACAAAGACTGGGGCATTGATGCCCGGGAAGAAAAATGGGGCGAATGGAAAGGTTGGCAAAGAGGCGTGTCTCATATAGATATGACTTACCCAAGGGCAAAATCTCTGGAAGGTATGCAACTGGCCTGGAGCCCGGGCACCAACGGCAAAACTGTGGAAGCCGAAGTGATCGGACTGCCCTATTTTGAAGATTCAGTTTCTTTTGCAAAATGGTTACCGGCTGCAAAAGGTAAAATCATCCTCACTTCTATGAACCAGCCCACAGGCCGGCCAGATTATAACTGGGATGAATTTGGTACCAAGGAGTCAATAGAAAAAATGAAAAAAGACCGGGAAGTAATTAGCAACTCCTGGAGCAAACGCATCAGCAATACCGGATACAACAGCCGTACACTTCCCCTTGCATTAGAAAAAGCCGGAGCCCTTGCCGTGGTTACCAGCAATTGGTCACGTGGTTTTGGCGTAAACAAAATATTTGGCGCTTATACCAAAACGATTCCTTCTGTAGATATTTCGCTGGAAGATTATGGATTGCTTTACCGCCTGGCATCTTCTGGCAGCAAGCCCCGCATGGCTTTAAAAATTGATGCTAAAAACCTGGCTCCTGCTGCAGCCTTTAATATTATTGGAGAAATTAAAGGAACGGAAAAGCCGGAAGAATATGTAATGCTGTCTGCACACTTTGACTCCTGGGATGGCGGCACGGGTGCTACCGACAACGGAACCGGCACCATCGTAATGATGGAAGCCATGCGCATTCTCAAAAAAATATACCCAAATCCCAAGCGTACCATACTTGTAGGACATTGGGGAAGCGAAGAGCAGGGGCTGAATGGCTCCCGGGCATTTATTGAAGACCACCCGGAAATTGTAAACAATATACAGGCGCTGTTTAACCAGGACAATGGAACCGGCCGTGTAGTAAACATTTCTGGCCAGGGATTTCTACATGCATACGATTACATCGGTCGCTGGCTTACTGCTGTACCGGCTGATGTGCGCAAACATATTGAAACCAGTTTCCCGGGTTCACCAGGCGGTGGTGGCTCCGATTATGCGTCTTTTGTAGCAGCAGGCGCACCTGCATTTTCATTGAGTTCTAATAGTTGGTCGTATGGCACTTACACCTGGCATACCAACCGGGATACTTATGATAAAATTGTATTTGACGATGTGCGCAACAATGCTATACTTGCAGCCATACTGGTTTACATGGCAAGCGAAGACCCAACCAAAACCAGCCGTGAAAAAATAAAATTACCGTTAAACAATAGAACGGGCGAACCCGGTACCTGGCCGGAACAAAGAAAGCCTACCCGCAAGGGCGGCCTGGATTGAGAAAATGGAAATTTACAAATGCAACTTTAAAAAACAATGGCCTCCATTTCCGGAGGCCATTGTTTTTTAATTCAAAAAGAAAAATATTAAGCTTCTTCTTCCGGTTCGGTTGCATCGTCTGCTGCTGCGTCATCTTCCGAAGCCTCTTCTGCAACATCTGTAACCTCTGCTGATGTTCCGGCTGTTTCTTCATCAGTAGTAGTTACTGCTGCCGTACTTTCTATAGCATTGCCGTTTTCATCCAGCACAACGTCTGCTTCCAGGTCTAAATCTTCTTCCTGTTCGTCTAGCTGAGTGATGGCTGCAATTTCATCGCCCCCATCTACTTTTATCAGCTTAACACCCTGCGTGGCCCTGCCCAACTCGCTGATGTTTGCAACACTCATCCGGATGGTGATACCCGAAACGCAGGTTATCATCAGGTCTTCTTTTTCACTTACATCCAGTAAGCCAACAAGCCCGCCGGTTTTGTCGGTTACGTTGATGGTTTTAACGCCTTTACCACCCCTGTTGGTGATTCGGTAATTAGGTTCGCCGGTTTCAGGATCATCTAACAAAGTTCTTTTTCCGTAACCTTTTTCACTCACAACCAATACGGTACGAGTCTTATCTTCCTTATTAACACAGATCATTCCTACCACTTCATCGGTGGCCGTATCTACATCAATACCTGCTACACCAATACCACCCCTGCCGGTTGCCCTAACTTTAGTTTCAGGGAAACGGATGGCACGGCCGCTTTTTACAGCCATCATGATCTCGCAATTCCCGTCGGTCATCTTGGCCGCAATCAATTGATCTCCCTCCCTTATTTCGATGGCATTAATACCATTTTGCCTTGGACGGCTAAAGTCCTTCAACCTAGATTTGTTAATGATACCATTTTTGGTACACAGTAATATATAATGATTGCTTATATAATCTTCATCATCAAAATTCTTCACATCAATAATAGCACGTACTTTATCATCCGGGGCTATCTGAACCATGTTTTGCAATGCTCGTCCTTTACTGGTACGGTCACCTTCCGGTATTTGATACACTTTCAACCATAGGCATCTACCCTTTTCGGTAAATATCATTAAAGTGTGATGCGTGCTTGCTACGAACAAATGTTCTATAAAATCTTCCTGGCGGGTGCTGCTGCCCTTGGCTCCCCTGCCGCCACGGCGTTGCTGCCTGTACTCGGTGGCAGATGTCCTTTTAATATAACCAAGGTGAGAGATAGTTACCACCACGTCTTCTTCTTCAATCAGGTCAAGCATATCTATCTCGTCATCTGCATACTCTATCTGCGAGCGACGATCGTCACCAAATTTTGCTTTTACTTCCAGCAGTTCTGTTTTGATAATCTCAAAACGCATTTCTTCGTTTGCAAGGATCTCCTGTAAACGGCCTATCAACTCCATGATCTCGGCATGCTCTTCCCTTATCTTGTCTATCTCCATACCGGTAAGGCGTTGTAAACGCATTTCCAGTACTGCTTTTGCCTGTATTTCGCTCATGCCGAAATTGCTCATCAATCCTTCCTGTGCAAGGTTGGGCGTAGCACTTTCCCTGATGAGTTTTATCACCGCATCCAGGTTATCCAGCGCTATAATGTAACCTTCCAGTATATGTGCTCTCTCTTGGGCTTTACGTAATTCGTACTCCGTGCGGCGTATCACTACTTCATGACGGAACTCTACGAATTCCTTGATCAGGTCTTTTAGGTTCAGGATCTTCGGCCTGCCTTTTACGATAGCAACGTTGTTGATACCATAAGAGGTTTGCAATTCTGAATGCTTATATAGTTGGTTGATGACCACCTGTGCTACAGCGTCTTTCTTCAGTTCAACTACTATACGGGTACCTTCCTTATTGTTACTTTCATCGTTTACATTTGAGACACCTTCAATTACTTTGTCGTTAATGAGGTCGCCGATCTTTGCAGCAAGGTTATCAATATTTACCTGGTAAGGTATTTCGTAAATGATGATCTTCTCTCTTCCGTTGGGCAAGGTCTCCACGTTTACCCGTCCACGTAACACTACCCTTCCACGGCCCGTCATAAAGCCGGCTTTTACACCGCCCATACCGAAAATGGTACCACCGGTTGGGAAATCAGGCGCCTTTACATGCTGCATCAATTCCTCTATCTCTATATCGTTGTTTGCGATGTAGGCTATACAACCATCCACTACTTCGCTTAAGTTATGCGGCATCATATTAGTAGCCATACCTACAGCAATACCGCTACTGCCATTTACCAGCAACTGTGGTATACGTGTAGGCAACACCGTTGGCTCCTTTAATGAGTCATCAAAATTCAGTTGAAAGTCTACGGTTTCTTTTTCAATATCATCGAGCATGGCTTCTGCCAGCTTTTCCATTCTTACCTCGGTGTACCTCATGGCCGCCGGCGGATCTCCACCCTGGCTACCAAAGTTACCCTGGCCATCTATCATCTTATAACGCATAGCCCATGGCTGCGCCATACGAACCATGGTATCGTAAATAGCACTATCACCATGCGGGTGATATTTACCCATTACCTCTCCCACTATACGGGCAGATTTTTTGTAGGGTTTGTTGCTGGCATTGCTCAGCTCATTCATACCATATAACACCCTGCGATGCACAGGCTTTAAACCGTCCCTTACATCAGGCAATGCACGACCCACGATAACACTCATAGAGTAATCGATGTAAAAAGTCTTCATTTGCTCCTCGATGTTTACGGGAATGACCTTGCCGCGGTTGTTAGGGTTTTGGCCTTCTAAATTGTCCAGATTTTCCATATAATTTTATACTCGTTGTAGAGGTTGCGAAAGTAACGAAATAATGCCGTTTTTCCCGTTGGAAAACGATGTTTTTACCGGTTGTTTTGCACATTTATTTTACTATTGTGGACAAGTGTGCCGAGGCACCGTTTCCGATGCATAAATAGTTGATTATATGCCTATAAAAGCAGTTCTGAATTGGTGGCCTTATGGTAAAAAACTATCTTGCTGCAAAAAGGAAAAATAGTGAAGACAGTCTTATTGATAGGTGCAGGAAAATCGGCCACCGTTTTAATACATTACCTGCTAAAAGAAACTGCCGCCAACAAGTGGAAATTCATCATTGCAGACAGCGACCGGGAGCAGGTACTGGCAAAGACCAACAACAGCCCTTTTGCCGAAGTGGTGCAACTGGATATTACCAATGGCGATGCAAGAGAAAAACTCATTCAGCGGGCACATGTAGTGATATCTATGATGCCGCCATCGCTGCATTACCTGGTGGCAAGGGATTGTGTAGAATACCGCAAACACCTGTTAACTGCCTCCTACCTTGATGAGAAAATGAAGAGCTTGCGAGATGAAGTGAACCACCGAAAATTGCTTTTTCTCTGCGAAATGGGCCTCGACCCGGGCATCGATCATATGAGTGCTATGAAGATTATTGATGAATTGAGAGCAAAAGATGCCAACATTCAATCTTTTAAAAGCCATTGCGGCGGATTGGTGGCGCCGGAAAGTGATAACAATCCCTGGCATTATAAAATTAGCTGGAACCCCCGGAATATTGTGATGGCGGGCAGTAGCGGCGCCGTATTTAAAGAAGAGAATAAAACGGTTACCCGGGATTACATGCACCTGTTTGAAGATCCTGCCTGTGTGCAGGTAGATGGCTTGCAGGAACTGGCCTGCTATCCCAACAGGGATTCGCTGGGTTACATACCGGTGTATAAATTGCCAGGTGCTGCTACTTTCATAAGAACAACATTAAGGTATCCTGCTTTTTTCCGGGGATGGGATGCTATCGTAAAAGCAGGACTCACGAATGATACAGAAAAAATTTCTACCGCCGGGCTCCGTTTCTCAGATTGGTCATCCGGCATTCAACCTTTCGTAACTGAACAGAATAAAGAGATGCTGACCTTTCTTGGTTTGTTTGATGATGAACCGGTTCCGGCGGGTGCAAATACATCCGCAGATATCCTGCAATACCTTTGCGAACATAAGTTAGCCATTGAACCCGGCGATAAGGATATGATAGTAATGCTGCACCAGTTTGAATATGAACTGGCCGGCAAACAGCATCAATTGGAAAGCAGCCTGGTAGTTAAGGGTGATAACAACTTTGAAACAGCTATGGCAAAAACGGTGGGATTACCATTGGGCATAGCCGCAAAATTATTACTCAACGATGAGCTGAAACTTCGTGGCCTGCACATTCCCATTCACAAAGAAATTTATGATCCGGTGTTGAAGGAATTAGAAGCTGAAGGCATTTCCTTCACCGAAAAAGCATCATAATACATTCAGCAACTGAAGCAGTTCCCCTACTCCTTCGGTTGCCGGCTTTTCAATAGTCACCAGGTTCGGGTATGCACTTACAAGCGGTATCTTTTTATCAATAATATATTTTGAAACATCCAGCGGTACAAAATCTATAAGGCCTGCAGCAGGATAAACCTGCAAGGAAGATCCAACCAGCACAAAAATATCGGCGGTGGTCATTACTGCTGCGGCCGGTTCAATCATGGTTACCGGTTCTTCAAACCAAACAATGTGTGGGCGGTACTGCGTGCCATCTGGCCCCATGTGGCCGGGCAAAATATCGCCCCTGATATCAACAGGTTTATGGGGACTGCCGAGGCTATGCATTTTAAAAATTTCGCCATGCAGGTGCAGCACATTGGTAGAGCCTGCCCTTTCATGCAAGTCATCAATATTTTGCGTAACGATGGTTACTTTAAAATATTTTTCCAGCAAGGCCAGTCCTTCGTGTGCGGCGTTGGGTGTTGCAGCGGCAACATCTGTCCTGCGCTGGTTATAAAAATCCAGCACTAGTGCAGGATCTCTCATGAAGGCGCCCGGCGTGGCCACATCGGTTACATTATAGCCGTTCCACAATCCATCATCATCCCGGAAAGTTCTTAATCCACTCTCGGCACTTATGCCGGCACCGGTGAGTACTACAATATGTTGTTGTTTCATAATCTTGTAAAACGAATTTACGCCATTGGTCTTACAACTGTTACCCGCCTGCTTTTCTTTACCAACACCAGCGATATAAGTATGATGATGAGCAGCGGCCAAATGGTAATGAGGCCCAGCATTAAATATTTTACAAAATCAACGCCGGCCTTAAATGCAGACAATGCTTTGGTAAAAAACGATGGTTCATCGTTGGGTGTAAAACCAACCACCGGTTGAAAGAAACTAAGTTGTATGGTACTGTATGCGGCTTGCCTGCTTAAGTATTGTATCCTTCCTGCAGCGGCTTCAATTTCTTCCTGTATGTTGTTTATCTCGGTCTGCACTTCCAAAACCTCGCTCATTTTTTTTGATTGTTTTAAAAATTCCAGGTACTTTACTCGCATAATTTTTTTTGCTTCCAGCCTCGACCTGGTATCCACCAGTTGCTCCGAAACATCCTCAGACCTTATCGTCCTTTCTGTAACAGTACTGTTGCTGTCGGCCAGTTCATTCATCAAATTTTCGAAATACGCTACCGGCACTTTAATAGCCAGCTTTACTTCGGTACGGCTGTCAGTATAAATATTGTCTTCCTGCGCAATGTAGCCGTCATAGCGGCGGATCTTATCCCTCACGGCATTATTAAATGCCTGGTAGTTTTTAACTTCCAGTTGCAGGCTGGCGGTTTTGATGATCTTTTTATCCCAGTCTTTACTGGTGAGCGGAACGGGGGCAGCCACGGTAGTTGTATCTGTAACTTCCGACGATTGAAATGGTAGCTGCTGCTCTTCATCTGCTGTGCCCAAAGATGGTGGGGCTAAATGAGATATCATCACATCAGGACTTGACTCTTGCATTTTGTGATCACGATTGCAGGATACGATGCTCATTAAGAAAAGAATGGCAAAGGTGAATTTGGCAAATTTCATAACAGTATGTTTACATGAATAGATGCATATTAATGCTGAATGCACAAATTTTGTAACCGAATGTTTTTGTTAAATGAAATGAAATAGTTTTGTCCGATGACAAAAATCCAGCACCAGAGCAGGATCTCTCATGAAGGCGCCCGGCGTGGCCACATCGGTTACATTATAGCCGTTCCACAATCCATCATCATCCCTGAAGGTTCTTAATCCACTCTCGGCACTTATGCCGGCACCGGTGAGTACTACAATATGTTGTTGTTTCATAATCTTGTAAAACGAATTTACGCCATAGGCTTTACAAGTTTTCTTCATAGGCTGTGCCCATAGAAGCTGGCGTTAGTAAAGAGTTGTGCATGATGCAACAGTCCGAAACATCTACCACTATTGAGAAATAATATCCCCAACAAAGAGTGATTCATGTAACTCATTTCCCTTAATGTATAACATTTCCCCTTTTTGAAGCACTTGCTTTACCGCATGGTATTTGACCTACAAGCTAGGATATACAGTAAAATTACAATGCCTTTGCAGAGCGAAATATTATCAGGAAACCAAATTATCGTAATGCTGGAAGAAAACAATCCTTTAGCATGGGGACACTTATACGATAAATATGCTCCGGCTATGTACGGTTTGATTTATAATCTTACTAAAGATAAAATACTTGCAGAAGAAATTTTTATGAGTGCTTTCCTTGAGTTAAAACAAAAGCAAACGCTTTCAAAAATTAAATACGCATTACTTCCTATTATTTTGCGACACACTTATTCTTATACAACAAAACATTTAAGAAAAATTAGAGTAACTCCTAAAATTTTAAATCCGCCTAAAGAAGCACAAGTAATACATCTGCTCACTACTCAATGCATTTCACTAAACGAAGCAGCATCTATTCTCAACATAACAGAAAAAGAAACAAAAGAAAGACTTCACGTTGAATTTTTAAATCTCCGAAGGCAAAACAATAACCCAGAAAATGCTCATAGTAACGACGGTATTTATATTAAGTGCCCTCTGGAAACCTAAACCATCTATTATGAAAAAGTAAAATCGCACGATCTATTCCTGCTGGGCTGAAAGCCACAGCGGTAGAGATGGGCTTTATATTTTTAGATTCCTTAATGGGTTTGCTGAAAATGAACCAGGCAGAAAATGTTTGTCGATTGAAAGGATGCTGAAAGAGCAAATATGATTTTTTTAGCAATAAGTTTCTGTGAAAAAACTTGTTGCATTTTATTAAATATTAAAACTTATAAAAATGAAAGCACTTGTATATTACGGCCCACGGGATGTAAGAGTCAGCGAAATGCCAGATGCAAAAATTGAACATCCGGCAGATGTACTGGTTAAGATAACATCTTCCAATATCTGCGGTTCCGACCTGCATATGTATGAAGGAAGAACCGATATGAAACCCGGAAGAATATTCGGACATGAAAATATGGGTGAAGTGATTGAGATTGGCAAAGCAGTCTTCCAAATAAAAGTGGGCGATGTGGTGTGTATGCCTTTTAATATTGGGTGCGGCCATTGTAAAAATTGCGAAAGCGGTTATACTGGGTTTTGCCTGACTATGAACCCAGGAACAGCAGGTGCAGCTTATGGTTTTGCAGGAATGGGGCCTTTTGAAGGTGGTCAGGCAGAATACCTGCGTGTGCCTTATGGAGATTTTAATTGCCAGAAATTGCCCGAAGATGCTAAGGAAAAAGAAAACGATTATGTAATGCTCTCTGATATTTTTCCTACAGGGTATCATGCTACTGAACTTGCTTGTGTGGAACCCGGAGATTCTGTAGTTATTTATGGCGCCGGGCCTGTAGGTTTAATGGCGGCTCATTCGGCTGCTATTAAAGGTGCAGGTAAAATTATGGTGGTAGATGATCAGCCAGACAGGCTGAAACTTGCAGAAGAATTTGGCGCCATTGCTATTGATTTTTCAAAAGGTTCCGCTGTTGAGCAAGTGCTTGAACTTACTGACGGAATGGGTGCAGACAAAGGATGTGAGTGTGTAGGATATCAATGCTGTGATAAACACGGTGTAGAACATTCCAACATGACGATGAACGAATTAGTGCAGGCTGTAAAAGCAACTGGCAAAATTGGTGTAGTGGGTGTATTTGTTCCTAAAGACCCAAAATCGAAAGAAACATTACAGAAGAAGGGGCACATGGATTTTGACTTTGGTAAGTTTTGGTTTAAGGGGCAAAGCATTGCTACAGGCCAGGCTAATGTAAAATCTTACAACCGTAAGCTTTGCACTTTGATTGCTGCGGGAAAGGCCCATCCATCAAAAATTATTTCTCATGAAATTTCATTAGATGAAGCGCCAGATGCTTACATACATTTTGATGCAAGAGATAAAGGATGGACAAAAGTGATATTAAAACCTGGTCTAATTAAGAAAGATAAAAAGAAAGCGTCGGCTGCAAAAAAATCAAAAGCAATGGCATAAAAAATGGAACAGGTCTGGATGGCAAGGTTTTGAATTAAAAAGTTTTTAAAAAATAATCATGGCAGTAAAGAAAATCATAAAGCCCATGGTAAACTGAGATTACAGCATCAATCCGTAAAAACAAGGGGTAACAAGCCGCAAAGTAATTTTAAAAAAACTCATTCAATTATAATCTTAAACGTCAATTCAATTAATAAAAAATATTCTCAAACAATTTAATAAAAGTTAAAATGAACTACCCAAAGATTAAGAATAACATATTGCCTAAAAATAGCGTGCCTATTTTCACGGCAGCGTGTTTACTGTTATTTTCATCTTGCGATAATAGTAGAACGAAGACTGTGTCCAATAGTTCGGATAGTTCTCAAACCGCAGTTATAGATTCAACAAATAAATCAGTTGGTCTTACACCTGCTAATGCCAAGCCAGACTGGGGAAAAGATATGACAGATCCTATGGCTGTAGTGATAGAGAAACTGGTAAGTTATAGTGCGCCTCCACTCACCAGCTTGTCAGCACAGGAAGCTAGAAAACAACCAACACCTGCTGATGCTGCCATGGCTGTAATAAAAGAGCATAACATTTCGGTACCGGTAAGCAATTTGGATACGGTGGGCAAAGACATCGCAGTGCCGGGCGGTAATATCCATCTTCGTATTTACACTCCTAAAACAGGTAAAGATGCATACCCCGTAATTGTATATTATCACGGCGGCGGGTGGGTAATTGCCGGCATCGATACTTACAATGCTTCTGCAGCAGGATTAGCCAATCAAGTGGAAGCCGTAGTGGTTTCTGTAGCTTACAGGCAGGCACCTGAGTATAAATTTCCAACAGCACACAATGATAGCTATGCTGCATACGAGTGGGTAGTTAAAAATGCAGCTTCAATAAAAGGAGATCCTAAAAAAGTTGCGGTAGTAGGTGAAAGTGCAGGCGGTAATCTTGCTGCAGCAGTAAGCATAATGGCAAGAGATAAAGGAAAGCAATTACCGATATACCAGGTATTAGTGTATCCAATTGCCGCTTATGATTTTAATACGGAGTCCTACAAAGAAAGTGACAGCATTAAACCATTAAGTTCAGGCTTGATGAAATGGTTTTTTGAAAAGTATTTAAAGACTGCTGCTGATGCTAAGAGCCCTTTGATTTCTTTGGTGAATGCTAACTTAAAAGGTTTGCCGGCTACAACAATTATTGGAGCACAGTACGATCCTTTAAGAAGCGAAGGGAAATTGCTTGCTGAAAATTTAAAGGAGGCAGGTGTACCTGTTAATTACAAGCTTTACAATGGAACAACCCATGAATTTTTTGGAATGGCAGCGGTTGTTGAACAAGCTAAAGATGCACAAACGTTGGTTGCAACTGATTTAAAATCGGCATTTAGTAAGTAACACTAAATTTTAAAGATGTCGGTTTCGTGCTTGAAAACTACACTACTATAACCAAAACACATTGAGAATGGGTGAGCGGAGTACAACATTCTTTTTTTTAAATAACTATCATCATAGAAAGAAAGGAGTCAAGAGCAACGTTAAAACAAAAAGTAAAAATAATAATTAGTATTAATTCACACATTTAAAAACAAATAAAATGAAACGTATAAAAATGATAATGCCAGTAATATTGGCATTTACAGCGCTTTTAGCCCAACAGGTTAATGCACAGGATACCACCATGCATGCGGATAAGAATAAAATGGCAAAGGAAAAGATGTCAAAGGAAAAACATAAAATGCATATGGATGAAATGATGATGCCGGATTTAAAAAGCTGGCCCGAAGCATCGCAAATGGCAGCCAAAGAAATGATGGACAAATATGGTAAGCCTAATGCAACTACTCCTCACATGCTGGTTTGGCACAATAACGGCCCCTGGAAAAAAACCATCATCTATGACAAGGAAACCAAGCATATTTTCCCGGTTGACCACACCGATGTAATGGAACAGGAAATTAATTATAAAGTTCCAGCAGACAAATTTAGTGACTTGGCAGAATATGATGGAAGTGTGAGTGTGCATAGAACGGATGGTGTAATTTCAGCTAAGTGTGATTTTGAAGGAGCAAATTTCCTGGCTTTAAATCTTGCGAACGATGTTATTACCGGTAAAAAAACAGTTCAGGCTGCCAGGGATTTTTATACAAACACCATTAAGGAATTTGTTTTGGAAAAAAAGACATCTCCCTACATGAAGTCTTTCCAGTTTACTGTAGCTAAAGGAGATACAGGTTTTACTGATGAAAATTCGGTTAGCAAGGAAGTTATGGAAGAAATTAAGAAAGCCAAGATGAAAATGAAAATGGAAAAGAAAGAAAAAATGAAAATGGAAAAGGAAGCAAAAATGTAAAGCAATAAATCTATATCTCAAATGTAATTATGCCACAGATGATGTGGCATAATTGTTACCAGGTAAGAAGAAAAAAAAGTGATACCGTTCAAAATATCTGGCAAAGTTTGGATATGCTTTTATAGGTGTAATGTTGATGTATGGCTTTTATTCCACTAGCAGAAAAATTTAAGCAAAAGCAACAGCAGCATAAAATTCATTGTACAATTAAACCAATTAAAGAATCAGATATGAACAATAATAATCTTCCCCTGATTGTTTTTGATGTTAATGAAACACTTTTGGATATGTCTGTTCTGAAGAACAAAATAGATAGTCTTTTAGGCAGCAGCAAAGGTTTCCGCATTTGGTTCGGAATGCTCCTGCAATATTCTCTTGTTGATAACTGCACCGGTGCATATCATGACTTTGTATCTATAGCTAATGCAACTTTAGATATGACAGCAAAAGCATTGAAAACTGATGTGGATGAAAAGGAAAAAGAGGATGCGCTGGCAACTATCAAGGAATTACAAGCCTATCCGGATGTGCCAAAAGGCTTGCAGCTTTTAAAGGAGAATGGATTTCGCCTTGCTACGCTTACTAATTCTCCTTCAGCTACGCTTACTGCACAATTGCAACATGCAAAACTAACCGAATATTTTGAAGCAACACTTAGTATAGATACGATTAGAAAATATAAACCCGCATTAGAAACATATACATGGGCAACCGAACAATTATCGGTAAATATTACTGATGCAATGCTGGTTGCTGCACATGGTTGGGATATTGCTGGTGCTTTACAAGCTGGCATGAAGGCCGCTTTTATTGAACGTGAAGGTCAAGCACTTTATCCTTTGTCGCACAAACCAACATATACCGGAAAGGACCTGGTAGAGATTGCGACCCAAATAATTGCTCATTATAAATGATAACAATGGAAGAACAGGGATTTTAGAATGCAGGAATTACCACGTTTCTAACGATGAACCTTTGCCAAACAAATGCTTACAGACCGCTGGTGGCAATGCAGGTGTTAGTGAATTAAATTAAGTGTCAGTTGTAATTGATGCGCAAACATTTACCATAAATGAACCAGCATTGTAAAAAACCAGGTTGAGAAAAATGTGCTTTTCTCCTTTTTAAACCAAAGGTATGCTTTTAACAAAGTATGCTTCAAATTGGGGTTGAACATTGGTGCAATTGGCTGCAAATCTCTCATAACAGTATGTTTACATAACAGATGCTTATTGCCGATTGCAAAAATTTTGTAACCGATTTTACTTGTTAGATGAAATGAAATAGTTTTTTGTCGTTATTTCGTATTTTACCGAAAATAACCCAATGCAGTCTTATCATACCTACATTAAAAGAATATTTTTCGTGCTTGTTTTCCTGGTGGCAGCCAGCCCTTTATTAGCGCATGATAAAGTAATTGATGCAGAAAGTATGTCGGGTCCCGATGCCTTGTGGTTGTATTTTAAACTAGGTTTCGAGCACATTCTTCCTTTAGGACTGGATCATATTTTATTTGTGCTGAGTTTGTTTTTACTCAGTCCGAAACTGAAGCCAATTCTTGCTCAATCACTTGCATTTACCCTGGCACATTCGGTTACGCTTGGCCTTGCCATGTATGGCGTTATAAAACCCTCTCCTGAAATTGTAGAACCATTGATTGCCCTTTCTATCATGTATGTAGCACTGGAAAATATTTTTTCTCCTAATCTGAAAGCTTCCCGCATTATCGTGGTGTTCTTATTTGGCCTTGTGCATGGGATGGGCTTTGCAGGGGTATTGCAAGATCTCGGCTTGCCGGAAAGTACCTACCTGAGTTCCCTGCTGATGTTTAACGTGGGCGTGGAGGCCGGGCAGGTTACTGTTATTTTAGCAGCATGGTTTCTGATGGCACGATGGTTTAAGAGCCAGGTAACCTACCGCAAATTTGTGGTGATTCCATTGTCTGCATTAATTGCGTTGATTGCAGGTTTCTGGACGATACAGCGCATATTTTTTACTTAATCAAGTTTTGTTTCAATGTTATGCGGTCTTGTCGGGACGAAGGTCGTAGCGGTTCTTATAAGCCGCTTAAAAATACTTGCCGCATTATAGCGCTTGGTCATTCCTTCCATCATCACATATAGTACAATTCTAATCCTTCCAAAGATTTACCCAAGATGTAAATTTTATTGGCTGCCGCTGGTTCATTGTTCTCGAATAAAGCAGAATCGTACCAGCTATAGGTTTGTTGCGATGTCCTTATCTTCAATTCTTTTTGTGCATTAGGTATTGCAGCCACAACATCTGTCGGGCGCTGGTTACAAAAATCCAGTACCAGTGCCGGAAATCTCATAAAAGCTCCTGGCGTGGCAACATCAGTTACATTATAGGCGTTCCATAATCCATCATCATCTCTGAAGGTTCGTAGACCACTCTCGGTACTGATGCCGGCCCTGGTGAGTAAAGGTACCTGTGGTAATCGGCATTAATATCTACAGTTAAAGGTTGAAAACGTACATGTAGTGCATTTTTTACGAATAAAATATTTGCTTGAATTTAAAAATGCATCGGAGAGGCCATGTGGCATGGAAATAGATATTATAAAAAGAATGCAAAACGCAAAACCGTTGTTAATAAACATTCGTACCTCATATAAGTATCTGTATTCTCTTACTAATCATATAAATAAAAATTAATCATTATGTCAACAAAAAACTTAACCGAAAACGGGCTAGAGTTAAATGAAAGACCTGACAATTCGTTCTCCCGTAGAAAATTTCTAGGTGTCGTAGGTGCAGGCTCTGCAGCCCTTGCTACTGCATCTGTTCTTGCCGCTTGCGGCAAAAATAACAATTCATCAAATAGCGGTGTAAATCTTGGCAGTGGAGATGTAGGTATCTTGAACTATGCTTACGCACTGGAACAACTGGAAGCAGCTTTTTACACTAAAGTAATCATGTCTCTTTACAGTGGTATTACACCTGCAGAACAGGCATTACTTACCGATATCAGGGATCATGAAGTAGCGCACAGGAACTTCTTTAAAGCGGCTATTTCTGCAGCAGGTGCTACCCCATTGCAGGATTTGCAAGTAGATTTCAGTACTGTGGATTTTGGTAGCAGAACAAGTGTTTTAGCTACAGCAAAAGCATTTGAAGATTTGGGTGTAACTGCCTACAATGGTGCTGGTAAATTAATTACCAATCCTGCTTACCTGGTTATTGCAGGTAAAATTGTTTCTGTAGAAGCCCGTCATGCGGCTTTGATAGCAGATTTAATAAGCAACGGCACTTTTGCAAATACTACTGATGCTAACGGCCTGGATATGGCAAGAACACCTGCGGAGGTACTGGCTATTGCCGATACATACGTAGTAACAAAATTGAATGCAAGTAATTTACCAACCTCTTAAATTTTATTATTATGAATTTGCAAAATATATTATCTGAAATAGAACAAAAAGATCCTGAAGTTTTTGATAGACTCAGTGACAGAAGAAAGGTAATGAAAAACTTTACCAGCTTTGCCGGCAAAGTTGCCCTTGCTTCTATTCCATTTGCTTTTGGCTCTATGTTTAAAAAAGCTTACGGACAAACTCCAGCTGATATTGTTGGCGTTTTAAACTTTGCACTAACGCTGGAATACCTGGAGTCAGAGTTTTACAAACTTGGTGTAGCTGCCCCTGGGTTAATTCCTGCAGGAACTCCAGCCGTAGCTGCTCTTACAAAAATCAGGGATGATGAGAACAAACACGTTGCATTCTTAAGAACAGCTATTACAGCCTCGGGAGGTACTCCTGTTAGCTTTACGGCCGCTAATTTCGATTTTACAGGTGGTAATGGTTCTCAAACCGGCCCATTTGCGGGTGTGTTCACAAACTATGATTTATTTCTTGCTGTCGCCCAAACATTTGAAGATACCGGCGTTAGAGCTTACAAAGGCCAGGCTGGAAACTTAATGTCTAACAACGATGTATTAACAGCCGCTTTGAACATCCACTCTGTGGAGGGAAGGCACGCTGCCCACATTCGTTATATGAGAAAAGCAAGGCAGACAGCCAATCCAGGCAATGCATTGTATGTAGGAAATATAAAGCCATGGATTACTTTAAATAACTCTAACATTGGATCTGCAGCTGTGCAAGCAAGTTATAATGGAGAAGAACTAACCATGCAGGCAGGCGTAAACATCCTGACTGTAGGTGGTCAAACTTTTAGTGCTGAAACAGCTTCTGAATCTTTTGATGAACCATTGACGAAGGCTGAGGTATTAGCCATTGTTGATCCGTTTATTATTTAATTATATTTTTTTTTGTAATGGCTATGTAAAATTTACATAGCCATTTTTTTTTACCTTAATATGAAACTGACATGCAAACATTTTTAGGCAATAAGAGATCAATGTTCAGGAGCAAAAGGCCTGTAGAAGCAGAAAAGGAAATGTCCCTTATGGATCATCTGGAAGTGTTGCGGTGGCATTTGGTAAGATCAACGGCTGTAATTTTTGGAGCTACCATTGGCATGTTTGTTTTTATTGATTGGATTTTTGACAACATTGTTCTTGCCCCTGCCCGAAAAGAATTTATTTCTTATACTGCTTTATGTAGCCTTGGTCAAAAGCTTCATTTGGGTAATTCTCTTTGTATGCCGCCAATAGATATCAAACTGGTAGGAAATACTGTAAGCGGGCCTTTTATGTCTGCCATTACCATAGCTTTTACCGGGGGTATTATTTTATCTTTTCCATACCTTTTTTGGGAGTTATGGAAATTTATAAAGCCAGGGTTAAGCAATAAGGAAACTAAAAGTATAACATCCAGTATTGGT
>JBBQYS010000015.1:0-36994 GCA_038208485.1 Chitinophagales bacterium | reverse complement strand
TTTAATGGGTGAGGAAGTAGCAGAATACAATGGAGCCTATAAGGTGAGCCAGGGTATGCTGGATGAATTTGGTGCCAAAAGAGTTATAGATACCCCAATAGCTGAGTTAGGTTTTACAGCCATAGCAGTTGGTGCTGCGCAAAATGGCCTTCGTCCTATCGTAGAATATATGACATGGAATTTTGCAGTTTTGGCGCTGGATCAGATATTGAACACAGCAAGTAAAATGCTTGCTATGAGCGGTGGACAGGTGGGTTGCCCTATTGTTTTCCGCGGTGCAAACGGTAGCGCAGGACAGCTTGGGGCTCAGCACTCAACAGCTTTTGAAGCTATGTATGCAAATATTCCGGGACTTAAAGTAATATCAGTAAGCAATCCCTACGATGCTAAAGGTCTATTGAAAGCAGCAATCCGGGATGATGATCCAGTCGTTTTTATGGAAAGTGAGGTTATGTACGGAGAGAAAGGTGAAGTTCCTGAAGAAGAATATGTATTACCTATCGGGAAATGTTTCATAAAAAGAGAAGGTAAAGATGTAACCATCGTTTCTTTTAATAAAATGATGAAGGTGGCACTTGGTGCTGCTGAGGAATTAGCCAAAGAAGGAATAGAAGCAGAAGTAATTGACGTTGCTACTATTCGTCCCTTAGATTGGTTCACCATTTTGGAAAGTGTGAAGAAAACAAATCGCCTGGTTATTGTAGAAGAACAATGGCCTTTTGCTTCAGTGGGAGCTGAAATCGCCTACCGCATACAAAAAGAAGGGTTTGATTACCTGGATGCACCAGTAAGAAGAATAGCCAGTGCCGATGCACCTATGCATTATGCACCAAACCTTGTAGCACTTTACCTGCCCGACGTGGCTCGTACAGTTGCTTTGGTAAAAGAAGTGATGTACCTTAAGAAATAAAAATTCTGATATTTTTATTGGTCAGAATGACCATTTGTATAAACAAATTAAAATGTTGCTAATAATTTAGCAACATTTTAGTTTTCAGGAATAAGCATGGTATAATTGTTGTCCTTAGCGAAGAAATTTACATTTCACAAAATTTTTTCTTTATGAAGTTTCTTACTGTAGTAATCTTTTTATTATCTGCCGCTCAAATACAGGCTCAAAAACTAAGTGTTACCGCTTTCGGTGGTATGGCAAATTACTCTGGAGATTTACAGGAAAAACGATTTACGACTAGCCAGGCAGGTTATGCATTTGGAGCTGGTGTTTTGTATGAATTGACAGACAAAATTGCCCTCCGTTCAAATGTAACTATTGCTAAGATCAAAGCTACCGATGCTTTGGGGACCTCAAATAAGGACCGTAACCTTAGCTTTTCTTCACCGTTGTTAGATGTACATGTAGGAGCAGAATATAACTTCCTGAATATTTATGAGAAAGGATTTACGCCTTATGTTTTTGCCGGTATAAGCTATTTCCATTTCAATCCTTCAGCGATTGATTCTTCCGGGAATAAAGTTTTTTTACAACCATTGGGAACAGAAGGACAGGGATTTTATGACAACAGAACAAAATACAAACTCAACCAGTTTGCCATTCCCTTTGGTGGTGGTGTAAAGCTTGCGCTCGGAGATAATATCCGCCTGGGACTTGAAGTTGGTCTACGTAAAACAAATACCGACTACCTGGATGATGTAAGTAAGACCTATGCTGATCAAACATTGCTTGCTCAGAATAACGGACAGAAAGCAGTAGAATTAAGTTTCAGGCAAAACGAAGGAAAGACAAATGTGGTTCCTTATCCTGCTGCCGGTACTCAGCGAGGTAAAGCAGCATATAAAGACTGGTATTATTTTACCGGTGTCACAATGAGCTTCAGGTTAAATAGCATTTTTGAAGGGAAATCAAAACTCGGATGCCCTGTAAACGTACACTAGCCTGCTTTTCATTTACCCGGCAATTATGCATTAATTTTGTAGAAATTTAATTTTTGCATGGTATATCGGTCATTGGAAGAATGCCTTAATTTCCTTGAAAAAAATGGGCAATTAATTAGAATCAAAGAAGAAGTAGATCCTGAGCTGGAACTTTCTGCTATTCACCTCCGTGTATTCGAGCAAAAAGGACCCGCATTACTTTTTGAAAATGTGAAAGGAAGTTCATACAGGTGTGCTTCTAATATCTTCGGGACACTGGAAAGAAGCAAATTGATTTTTGGGAAAAATCTTGAAATTGTACAAGACCTTATCCGTCTTAAAGATGATCCTTTATCTGCTTTCAAATCTCCATTAAAACACATAAAAACGGCCGCAGCTGCTCTTAATGCCCTGCCAAAGAAAAACCCTTTATCCAAACCTGTTTTATTTCAAGAAATAAATGTAACAGATATTCCGCTTATTAAGCATTGGCCAAATGATGGAGGTGCATTCGTAACCTTACCACAGGTGTATACAGAGGATGCGGACAAACCTGGAGTGAATCATTCTAATCTTGGCATGTACCGCATACAGCTCAATGGAAATGAATATGAAACCAATAAAGAAATCGGACTTCATTATCAGTTGCACAGGGGCATTGGTGTTCATCAGACAAAGGCAAACAAACTTGGGAAACCATTAAAAGTCAGCATTTTTGTTGGTGGACCACCGGCACATTCTGTTGCTGCAGTAATGCCACTGCCGGAAGGAATGAGTGAATTGCAATTTGCAGGCTTGCTTAGCAGCAGAAGATTCCGATATGTGTATAAGGATGGCTTTTGTGTAAGTACTGATGCCGATTTTGTCATTACCGGGGAAGTTCATCCGGGAGAAAACAAACCTGAAGGACCGTTTGGAGATCACCTTGGTTATTATAGTTTGCAGCATTCTTTTCCATTAATGAAGGTGCATAAAGTATATGCAAGAGAAAATGCCATCTGGCCATTTACCGTAGTTGGTAGGCCACCCCAGGAAGATACCAGCTTTGGTGCCTTAATACATGAAATGACAGGAGATGCCATACAGAAAGAAATTCCCGGGTTGAAACAAGTGAATGCTGTAGATGCTGCCGGTGTACATCCTTTATTACTTGCTGTAGGTAGTGAGCGGTATACGCCATATAATGAAGCTACACAGCCTGCCGAAATACTCACCATAGCCAACAGGATCTTAGGAACAGGACAACTTAGCCTGGCAAAATTTCTTTTCATTACTGCTGGCAGCCAGGAAGTACCAGATGCGCAGGATATTCCTGCTTTTTTCAGGTTTGTTTTAGAAAGGGTAGACCTGAGAAGGGATATACATTTCTATACCAACACCTCTATTGATACATTAGATTATTCCGGAACTTCTATTAACCAGGGGAGTAAGGTAGTTGTTGCAGCGTATGGGAAAAAGCTCAGGGAATTGACCCTGGAAGTCCCGGAAGTGATGAAAAATAATCTACTTATTTCTTCAGCTAAAATTCTTTTGCCAGGTATAGTAGCAGTTTCCGGTAAAGCTTATACAGATCAGCAAAATGCAGCACTGGAAATGACCGAGCTGTCAGATTCTTTGGTAGATCATCTGAACGAATTGAAAGACATTCCGCTAATTGTGGTTTGTGATGATGCAGCGTTTACAGCTGAAACGCTTAATAATTTAATGTGGGTTTCCTTTACAAGGGCTAATCCTGCTAATGATATTTATGGAGTAGATAGTTTTACTGAACACAAGCATTGGGGTTGTAATGGCCCTCTGATAATCGATGCCAGGATCAAACCGCATCATGCTCCTGTTTTGATTGTAAAAGATGAAACTTTAGAGAAAATAAAACCTCTTTTTGAGAAGGGAGGCAGTCTATATGGATATTAATAAAAATGCCTGCAAAAATTAGCAGGCATTTTTTATTTGAAGATTTGTTACTTATTAGTTTCCTTTTATCATGAAAACATAATCACTCATTTTAGTGATCTGGTTTTCCCTGCTCAGGCCTCTTAATTTATTGCTTCCTGAGATTTTAATGTTTTCTTTTTTGTCTTTTTTGGAAACGTTGTCTGCAGCCCTGAAAATATTTACTGATTTTACGGCAAACACAACACCGGCGTCATTGGTTTCTCTGCTGGAAATAACACCAACAATTTCACCATTTTTATTTATGACCGGCGAACCACTGTTACCTACGTTTGCCTGTGTAACCAACTGGCAGAATGAGGTATCCATTTGGTAGCCATTTTTAGCGCTAATATATCCTTCTGTGTAAACAATCTCTTGTTTAGGAAAACCTAGTACAAAGATCTGCTCACCCAGGTTTGCATCGTTCTTACGGAAGTTGTAAGGAAGTGGCCCCAGTTTTTTAAAATTTGGGTCAATAATCTTAATGATGGCTATATCGTTTTCCGGGTTCAGGTAAACAACTTTAGCGGTGAATTGTTCTCCATTATTATTTTCGACAATGAGGTGATTCTTCGCTTCGTTGGCTACATGTGCATTAGTGATCAAGTAGTTATTACCGGCATCAATCATGAAGCCCGTAGCACGAAACTTACTTTCAAGTCTCTGTTTTACTGCGACAGGCGTTGCTGTTTCCAGGTCACGTACTTTTCCTTCCAGGTTTTTCGTCTTAGCTACCTGTGCATCTACTTTTTCATTCAGTTTTACCACCAATGGAGTAAGTCCAGCTTCATTTTTAGTAGTCTTTACAGACCCAACAAGGCTACTCATAAAAATCGAAACTACTCCTGCGATGCATGCTGCAACTGCGATCGTTTTTTTATATTTCTGCCAAAGAAATACAACTTTACCGGGTTCCGGAGTATCGCGGGAAATGAAACCTTCTTTTACCAATTTACCTTCAACGTTTTGTAGCGCTTGTTGAAAATTTCTTTGTTTGCTATACTTTCCAAGATTCTGTAAAAAAATGCTTTGTTCCACAACGGCCTGATCAAGCTCTGGATTGTTCTTTCGAAGATCCTCGAAGTAGATCTTTTCTTCCGGACTCATTTCACCATTCAGGAACCTTTCAACTGCATCAATCAATAATATATCTTCCATATCAAGTGTTTTTATATTGGGCAAAAAACAATTTCTTTAACCTAACCAGGCATTTATACTTTTGTGTTTTTGCATTATCAGCATTAGTATAACCAAAGTCAGTAGCTATTTCCTGCATTTGCTTTTTTTGAATGTAATAAGCCTCTATCAAGCTTTTACAAGGTTCGCCAAGTTTTTTCAAAGCATCTTCCATCAGCGAAAAATCAGCCTGGCTTTTTTCATGCTCTTCAGTTTCTTCTTCCACAAGTACTGTATCCTCCATATGGTCTATGTACACAAACCTGCCCTGCTTTTTTAATCTTTTCAGCCAAAGTCGCTTGCAAATAGAGTAGATAAAAGTTTTGAGCTGGCAATTGAGTTCAAAATCTACAGTACCTGCTTTTTCATATAAAACGATCATAGCTTCCTGGAAAAGATCAGATGCATCATCGGCAGATCCGTTGTTTGAAACCACCATCTGCTTCACCATCTGAAAATGTTCCCGGTAAATGATTTCTATAGATCCGGTATCATTTTGGGCCAAACCTGCCAATAAAGCTTTTTCCTTTTCAGTTTTATCCACTTACAAGCTATTAGTTAATACAGTAAAAGGCACAAAGTAACCCAATTGAATAGAGTTTTTATCTAAAAAAATGAAAATAAATATTTCTGAAATCTTTTTACAACCTTGGGTTACCTTTTTTGAATTAGGGTATAAAGTGGAAATTATAATTTTACAAATACAAAAAAACAAACATGAAAAAATTCTTAGCAATCGCTGCAATCGCAATCTCTTTAGTAGCTTGTAACGACGAGAAAAAAACTGAAGAAACTACAATCGTAACTGATTCTACTACAATCACTACACCAATGGTAGATACAATTGTTACTCCAATGGCAGATACTACTGTAGTAATGTAATTTTGGCAGAAATAAAGTTTTAAAAGGGCTGTTTGGTTTTCTCCAAAACAGCTTTTTTAATTATTTATCTGTGCTAAAACAATAAATTTTCAAATTTTGGGTTACCTATTTGTAAAATAGGTATTAACCCTTAACGACTTAAACTTTTAAAAAAAAATCAAAAAATGAAAAAATTTCTTGCAATTGCTGTAATCGCAATCTCATTGGCTTCATGTAACGAAGGTGACAAAACTGTAACTGAAACAACTGATTCAGATACAACTACCATCATTACTTCACAAAATGATACCACTATGGCTATCGTTGATTCTACTGTAAAAACTACAGTTGAAACTGATACTATTACTAAAGAAATGAAGTAATCTTTTCCTTGATGCTCCTCAGGGAAATGTAAATTTTTTATTGAGCAAGCAATCGTAAAAACCGTTCATGTGTATACAGAACGGTTTTTTTATGCCTTGAACTTTCTCTTATCTATACCTAAACTTTATTTTCTTGATCAAAACCTGTTCATTTTCCCTAACATTGTGTTTATGGTATTTCTAATACCAGACTAATTAAGATTTTCTAAAAAAACGGTCAAAATAATGGAACGACTAGAGATGAAATTCTCTACAAAAAATGTGGATTATCTTTTCAATGCGGGGTTTCAATCTGTGCTGGAAGGATTGAATCAGAAATGCATCATTATCACAGATGAAAATGTTTTTTCTTTATGGGAAAACTCATTAACAAAATACGCAGTTATTAAAATACCTGCAGGGGAATCTGTAAAACGTCAGCACACTGTTGATAATATTATTGATCAGTTATTGGAAATGCAGGCTGATAAAGATGCTGTTATTGTGGGATTAGGTGGGGGAGTGGTGACTGATATTGCAGGATATGTAGCCAGTATTTTTAAAAGGGGCATCGGTCTGCTGCAGATACCTACTTCTATACTTGCTATGGTAGATGCGGCAGTAGGTGGGAAAAATGGTGTCAATACTGCTTCTTACAAAAATATGGTAGGCACTATATATCAGCCTGAAACTGTGGTATTTGATTATGCTTTTTTACAAACTTTACCGAGGGAAGAGTGGGTAAATGGTTTTGCAGAAGTAATCAAACATGCCTGCATTAAAGATGCTGAGCTTTTTAATGAACTAATGCAGCACAACATTGATTATTATTACAATGATCCGGCAAATGCTGCTGCACTCATCAAAAGAAATGTACTCATCAAAACAAACGTAGTGCTGGGTGATGAGCTGGAAACCGGTGACAGAATGTTACTGAATTTTGGACATACGCTTGGACATGCAATAGAAAAGGAATATGATATGCCACATGGACATGCTATCAGCATTGGAATGATGGCAGCATGTACTATTTCCGAAGAGATCAATAATTTTTACTCAGAAGATAAAGAAAAAGTAAAAAATTTGCTGGAAAAATATGGCTTGCCGGTGCGTAAAAATTTTGACAAAGAAAAGATATGGAAGCTTTTGGAATCTGATAAGAAAAGAAAATCCGATGCAATGAATTTTGTTTTGCTGAATAAGATAGGCGATGCAAAAGTTCAGAAAATTTCATTACTCCAATTACATGATTTAATAGAACAGGTACTGTGAATAAAAAAGAAACACTGATTATACAACCATTTCAGGCTACAGGAAATGTGTATGCTGCTGCATCTAAAAGCGCCATGCAAAGGATTTGTGCGCTTGCCCTGCTGCATGATGGAAAGACTAATATTACAAATAAAGGAATCAGCAACGATGACCTTGCTGCGCTTGATATCATTCAACAATTGGGTGCAAGTGTCGAAGTACTTTCTGAAAAACTAGTAGTAAAAGGAGTAAAAGAAGTTTTTGGCCACCAGATACATGCGGGAGAAAGCGGATTAAGTGTACGGATGTTTACGCCAATTGCTGCACTTAGTAAAACAACAATCAGCATTACCGGAAACGGATCTTTATTAAAAAGACCGCTCGATATTTTTGAAGAAATATTTCCTGCCCTGGGTGTAAAAATAGAAACCAATAATGGCAAACTACCATTGCAAATAGAAGGACCAATGATTCCTGCAGATATTCAGCTCGATGGTTCACTTAGTTCTCAATTTCTTACTGGTTTTCTTATTGCTTTTGCACACGCTGCTACCAAACCAGTTACAATAACAGTTCAAGACTTGAAAAGCCGACCTTATATAGATCTCACACTGTCTTTGATGGAAAAATTTGGCCATAAAGTAGTGAACCAAAACTACCAGGATTTTAAGATTGAACCAGGCATACATAATACGGATGAATTAAATATTGCGGTAGAAGGGGACTGGAGTGGGGCCGCATTCCTGCTGGTTGCAGGAGCAATAGGTGGCGAAGTTTTTGTAAAAGGTTTGGAACAAAACTCTACCCAGGGTGATAAACGGATAACAGAAGCGCTGGAAATGGCAGGTGCTAATTTGTCGTGGAATGGAGGAGAAATCTCTGTAAGCAGAAATAATCTTCATGCTTTTAATTTCGATGCAACAGATTGCCCTGATCTATTTCCTCCTCTTGTATCACTGGCTTCATGCAGTGATGGAGTTACTATTATTCAAGGTGCAGAGCGGCTGACGCATAAAGAAAGTAACCGTGCAATTACATTACAACAGGAATTTGGTAAGATGGGTGTGCTGATAGAATTGGAAGGAGATACCATGAAAGTGCATGGTAGTAAAGATTTAAAAGGAGGAACTTTTGTTACACATGAGGACCACCGCATAGCAATGGCACTGGCAATAATGGCAACAGTAACAAAAGAACCTATAATTTTGGAAGATGCCAGGGTTGTGAATAAATCTTATCCTCAATTTTATAATCACCTGGAACAATTAGGTGGAGAAATAAAAGAACTTAAGTAAAAAATAAAGCGTGAACAGTTTCGGAAATATATTCAGGGTGCAAATTTTTGGTGAGTCACATGGACCATCAGTGGGCATTATTATAGATGGATGCCCGCCCGGCATTCCTGTGCAGGTGACAGATTTTTTAGAGGCACTAGAGCGAAGAAAAGGTGGTATCCAAAAAGGAACAACACCAAGAAAAGAAGACGATATTCCAATTTTTCTTTCAGGAATATTTAATGATAAAACTACCGGTGCACCGGTGTGTATCAGTTTTGAAAATAAGAATACCCGTAGCAGCGATTACGAAAAGCAACGTGAATTTTTCCGGCCGGGCCATGCTGATTACACTGCAAATGTAAAGTTCAAAGGTTTTGAAGATTTCAGAGGTGGTGGTCACTTCAGCGGACGGCTAACAGTGTGCCTTGTGGCAGCAGGAGTAATGGCAGAAAAAGTTTTGCATCATAAAAATATGATCACTGAAACAAAAGCAGTCATACTTGAAATTGGTGGAGAACAGGACCTGGAAAAAGGTTTGCAAAAAGCAATTGATGAAAAAGACAGTGTGGGTGGTATAGTAGAATGCCGGGTAAATAATCTTCCTGTCGGTTTGGGAGAACCATTTTTTAATTCTATAGAATCAAATATCAGCCATGCCGTATTTAGTATACCTGCTATTAAAGGTATTGAATTTGGAGCCGGCTTTGCTGCTGCAAAAATGTTTGGTTCTGCGCACAATGATGCACAGCAGGATGCTGCAGGAAAAACCCTGACAAATAATGCCGGCGGCATTGTGGGGGGAATTAGTAATGGAAATGAACTTGTATTCAGGATAGTGGTAAAGCCTACCAGTAGTACCCCAAAAAATCAAGAGACTTTTAATAATGAATCAGGGAAAGTAGAAAGTTTTTCTTTGAAAGGAAGACATGACCTGTGTATTGCTCTAAGGGTTCCTCCGGTTCTGGAAGCAGTCACAAATATTGTATTAGCAGATCTTGCATTGATCTATGCAGCAGCCCACAATCAATAAGCACTTATTTTTTTGCCAGTAAATCCTCTGGACATTGAGGTAGAAAACAATAGCTGCATTTCTTGTTAGGCATAAAAAAATATGGAGTGACTAAATGCACTTTCCAAAAGTACATAATATTGATCGAGAATTGAAAGATCCCTGCTCAGCCAAAATTTCTTAATTTATTTTCATCAAAAAAGAAATCTTATGCCGGTTATTTCTCTTCAATGCTATATACAGGCAAAACAGCAATTGGTTTTTGATCTTTCCAGGAACATTGACCTGCACAGGATTTCTACTGCACATACCAAAGAGCAGGCTATTGCCGGGGTTACCTCAGGGCTAATTAGCTTGAATGAATCTGTGACATGGAGGGCAAATCATTTTGGGTTTTCATTAAAAATGACATCGAAAATTACTGAGATGCAATCTCCAATTTATTTCAGAGATGAGCAGGTGGAAGGACCTTTTAAATATTTACAACACGATCATTATTTTGAAGAAAAAGATGAGGGGGTAATTATGAAAGATGAATTTTCTTTTAGTTCTCCTTTAGGAATTGCCGGTAAATTTATTGATTGGCTGGTAATGAAAAAATACCTGGAGAATTTATTGAAAGGCAGAAATGCAACGATTAAAGAATTTGCAGAAAGCGACAAATGGAGAACTGTATTAGTTTCTGCATACTAGCTTATTAGTTTGCCGGAGACTAGTACAGCAGGCGCAACTAGCCCGGATAGGAGCGGTATACCCGCAGTGAAACGAAGGGGATAATAGCGGATAGCCGGAAACAAATGACGGGAATAGTACAGTAGCTGATGCTCCAAAAAAAAATTAAACGTTGAAACGGAAATGCATCACATCTCCGTCCTGCACCACGTATTCTTTACCTTCTATACGCAGGCGGCCGTTGTCACGGCAGGCAGCTTCGGAGCCATATTTTACAAAGTCATCGTAGCTGATCACTTCGGCTTTAATAAATCCTTTTTCGAAATCGGAGTGTATAACGCTGGCAGCTTGTGGCGCTTTCCAGCCTCTCCCGATGGTCCAGGCACGAACTTCCTGTACACCAGCAGTGAAATATGTAGAGAGATTCAGTAATTTATAAGTGGAATGAATTAACCTGTCGAGTGCAGGTTCGGTCATTTTATATTCGTCCATAAACATGGCCTTATCGTCAGCATCTTCAAACTCAGCGATCTGTGCTTCTATGGCGTTGGTCATTATGATCACTTCGTTTCCTTCATTTTTTACTGCCTCGATCAGTGCATCAGAAAATTTATTTCCGGTGTGCATGCTGGCTTCGTCCACATTAGCCACATACAAAACTGGTTTGTCTGTCAATAAAAAAATATCTTCTATAGCAGTTTTTTCTTCTTTGGAAAGACCAAGAGAGACAATGTTTTTTCCCTGTTCCAGGTGAGCCTTACAACGTTGCAACACGTCAGTTTCAGCCTTCATTTTTGCATCACCTGTTTTTGCCAATTTCTCTGAACGTTGCAGTTTTTTGTCAACGCTTTCGAGGTCTTTGAGTTGCAATTCTGTTTCGATGATCTCTTTATCTCCTACCGGGTTTATCGGTCCTTCATCTCTTAAAATATTGTCATCTTCAAAACAACGTATCACCTGGATGATGGCATCTACCTCACGGATATTAGCCAGGAATTTATTGCCCAAACCTTCGCCCTTACTGGCGCCACGTACAAGACCGGCAATATCTACGATCTCTATCTGGGTAGGTACAACACGGTTTGGTTTTACCAATTCTTCCAGTTTGTTCAGCCTTGTATCTGGAACATTTACCAGTCCGGTATTTGGTTCTATTGTACAGAACCTGTAGTTGCTGGCCTGCGCCTTTGCACTATTGCTTACTGCATTAAAAAGTGTGGATTTTCCCACGTTTGGTAAGCCTACGATTCCTGCCTGCAATGCCATGTTGTAAAGTTTTAAAGCCCCCCAAAGGGGAGAAGACGACGAGTTTTAATTATTTTTAAAAAAGAAGAAACTTTAATGATTATTAGGTTTACCCTAAACTTATCACTTTTAGTTTTTCACTTTTTTTAAAGGCTGCAAAGGTAATGTTTGCCACCCTGTTTTCCCTATTAAATCCCTAACTTTCGATTTTATTATCAAAAAATGGATTTTATGGCGCTAACCCGTATCTGGAGTGCTTTTATCATAATTGCAATAATGGTGGCCGGAGTGAAAATGGTATTCTATCCGGAAAAGAACAAAGAAATATTTGGTGCCATGGTTACGGGGAAATCGGGAGATACGATAAGACTTAACTATACTGACAGTGCTCAAACACTTGCTTTTATTAATGATTCATTGGCAAATAATGCAGTGGTCAAAGAAAATGGCATTAGTTATAAAAAAACCAGGACTGGTGTTCAAAGCTTCCTAATACAAACTGCAGATGGGGTAATAGAAACTTGTAAAGTAGCTGTGAACCTGAGTTTGGGCCTGATAGGGATTATGGCTTTGTTCCTTGGTTTTATGGCTATTGCAGAAAAAGCAGGTGGGATCAACTTGCTCTCCAGGATCATAGGTCCTTTTTTTTCCAAAATATTTCCGGGCATTCCAAAAGGGCACCCTGCTATGGGACACATGATGATGAATTTTTCTGCCAACCTTTTGGGGTTAGATAATGCAGCCACACCATTTGGATTAAGGGCGATGGAAAGCCTGCAGGAATTGAATCCTGATAAGGACCGGGCAAGCGATGCACAGGTAATGTTTCTTTGCCTGCATGCCTCGGGGCTTACGCTTATTCCGGTAAGTATTATTGCACTAAGGGCTGCTGCACATTCTACAAACCCCATGGATATTTTTATTCCATGTATGATAGCAACCTTTGTGGCTACAATGGCTGCGATGACAATCGTTTCCATAAAACAAAAAATCAATTTGTTTCAGCCGGTGATCATAGGTTGGATTGCATCTATTTCTGCCATTATCGCGGCTTTAATTTTATATATAAGTTCTCTGCCTTCTGCACAGGTACAAACTTTTAGCAGCAACCTGAGCAGTGGTCTTATTCTACTTATTTTTATACTCATCGTACTCGGAGGGTTGTACAAAAAAGTAGATATTTTTTCATCTTTTGTAGACGGTGCAAAAAACGGATTTGAAGTTGCGGTAAAGATCATTCCCTACCTGGTGGGTATGTTGGTGGCCATTAGCCTGCTACGTACAAGCGGAACATTTGATGCCATCCTTGATGCCGTAAAATCTCTTGTGGCTTACTCCGGAATGGATACCAGGTTTGTAGATGGGCTGCCCACAGCATTGGTAAAACCTTTTAGTGGTGGTGCTGCTCGTGGTATGATGGTGAGTACGATGGAAACATTTGGAGTGGATTCATTCCAGGGTAGGCTGAGTGCGGTTTTGCAGGGTAGCAGTGACACAACTTTTTATGTGATAGCAGTTTATTTTGGTGCTGTGTCTATTAAGAATACACGTTATTCAGTCGGTGCTATGTTGCTTGCTGATCTTGCCGGGATCATCACTTCTATTTTGCTGGCCTATTTCTTTTTTGGGTAGATGATTTGTGATTTATCTTAATTTCTTTCTTTAGAATCGCAGATAAGTTTGCCACAAATACTCCAAAGCACAAATTTATAGCTAATCAACTTTTTTAATAAGGTAAGGGTCGTTATTCAGAGAATCTTCGTGCTCCTTTTTTGTCTTCTCTTTTGTGGTTCGTCTCCAGGTCTATCGTCTCAAAGTCTCCTGTCTAAGTACTCAATACCAAGTACTAAATTCCTATCGTCTCCAGTCTAAGTACTAAGTACTCAATACTAAGTACCTTAACCCAGATGCATGGATAAATAATTATATGCTACTCCGCAGGCAATGGCAATACCAAAGCTCAGCAGGGTGCCTATGAGAATATATTCTGTGAGTTTCCTGTCTTTTGCTTTGCTCAGGTCTCCAAAACGAAAAATTGATTTAGCCGCTATCAGGAACCCCACACCTTCCCAGTGCTGCAATACAATGAATCCAAATACAAATAATCTTTCCAATATTCCGATGTACATACCTGCTTTTTGTAATCCTTCATTTTCAGGCTGTTCATTGGGCAGCCAGTTGCTCAGCCTCCACCGGGATATGATCACCTGCATGATCACACCTGTAACATTTGTAATAAACACTATGAAACAAAGGAACAGCAGTACCGGTGCCGAGTACAGCAGGTTCATATCTATCGTATAAGGAAAATAAATACGTACCACCCATGCAAGTATCAGCAGATGCAGTGCCTGGTCAGCAAAGAAGAGCCATCTTTTATTGTTGTTTTTTTGCAGGTAAAGTTTCACCAGGTCTGTGAGGTAATGAGAAAGTATAATGATGAATATGCCCAGCCAGTAATGAAATTGAAGTATAACCAGCAGGCAGATGGCATGAACTCCCACATGATAATACAGGTATTTGGATTTTACTTTTTTCACTTCTTTATGTGCCACCCAATGTGCAGGTTGCAGCAAAAAATCGCCCAGCAGGTGAGCCAGTATCAGTTTAATGGCAAATAATATCATTGGGTGGGAATAAGTTTTTTATAAAGCGTCAGCATGTTTTGTATTTCTTCGTATCCACCTCTTTTCAATCCCTCACTGATGCTGCTTTGGGTTATTTGCAATAGCTCAGCCACCTGCTGCTGGTTGTGGGCTGCATTTTCCATAACAGTTTTCATGATGGTTGCAGTTGCAGGTTTCCAGTTGTCCATGATTAATAATGCCAGCGCCAGCGTTACATTTATTGTTTCATCAAAATCTGCCCAGGGTGTTTTTACTGAAAGTGTTTGTTTTTTCAGTCCTTCAAAACTTTCGCCGGAATGTATAAATGCCGTTCCATTACTTTCTGTTATTCTTGCTGCATTATAGATTTTTTCCCCGATGCCTATTCCCATTCTTACGTCTATATCTTTTTGTTGTTTCAGGTATATTTTTATCATCAATGCTTTTTCTAATGCATCTGCCGGTTTTACTTCTACCTGGAAACTGTCTCCACGAAACATCTCCCACTGCTTTGGAGCATTACCCATTGTTCCTAATACCTCTTTCAATAGTTTTAGCCAGGATTGTTTTTCATCCTGCCGGGAGTCCATCACGTCTCCGGTAATTATTGCGGTCAATTTCTTTTTCACTTTGTTGATTTTTTTAATCACTTCCTACATATCGGCTATTTTGCCGATAATCGCAAATATCGGTCATTTTGCCGATAATGCGAAATATCGGTCTTTTTGCCGATAATCCTAAATATCGGTTATTTTGCCGATAATTCAATTTATAGGCTTTTTTACCGATAAATGGAATATCGGTTGATTTGCCGATACGAAAATTCAACCTGCCGTAAACAGGGCGTTAAGCCTTTCTTAAAAGGAAAAATTGGAGTAGATAAATTTTATAATGTAAGTATCTTGCCGCCCAAACAAAAATGATCAGATGAAGAATATTTTACTCGTAATAAATGCAGTTTTGGTGTTGGCAGTTGGTTTCTTATACTTTAAAGTTTTTGGAAAAGATGATGCCCCGAAGAAGAAGGCTACAGTAGCTGTAAATTACAGCACAGGTGAAAATCAGGGAAATAATAGTGTGATTGCTTATGTGGAACTGGACTCTTTATATGAAAATATAAATTACATAAAGAACAAACGCAAGGACCTGGAAAGAGAACAGAAAGCTATAGAAAGCGAGTGGCAGAGTGGAATGCGTAACCTTGAAACAAAGAAGAATAATTTTTTGGCAAAGGGAGATAAGGCGACACAGCAGGAGTATGAAGCAGTGCAGAACGAACTAATGCAGGGACAACAACAGGTGGAAGAAAAAAAGCAAAGAGCAGCCAGCAGCCTGAGTGATAAGAGTTACAGGTTCATGGATGATGTACAGGCTAAAATGAAGGATTTTCTAAAAAGCTACAACGATGATAAGAAATATACCTACATCCTGACTTCGGGTACGGGCCTGGATTATATGATATACCGTGACAGTACATTGAATATAACGAATGACGTGATTGAAGGAATGAATGAAGTTTTTGCAAAGCAGAAATAGATCAGTCAAAAAATAGTCAAAGCTCCCGGTAAGAAATTGCCGGGAGCTTTTTTATGTGCATTACATGGGAATATCACAGAGGATAATTATCATTGCACAAACAAGATTGCTTTACACTTCATTTCAAAACCAGACTACTGACTCTCTAAAAGAAAAAAATGAAAGAATCCATGGTACAAACAAACGCTGCAGTAGATCATTCGTCTGGTCTTCCTGGAGATGGCACCCATCATTATAAACCTACACTGGGCCTGCTGGACGCTACCATGATAGTGGCCGGAAGTATGATAGGCTCGGGCATTTTTATTGTAAGTGCAGATATTACCAGAAATGTAGGAAGTGCCGGCTGGCTGATAGCAGTATGGCTGATCACAGGCTTTATGACGCTTACAGCAGCACTTAGTTATGGTGAGCTTAGTGCTATGTTTCCAAAAGCAGGAGGGCAATATGTGTACCTGCGGGAATCCTTCAATAAACTCTTTGGATTTTTATACGGCTGGAGTTTTTTCATGGTGATACAAACAGCGACCATCGCAGCTGTAGGTGTGGCTTTTAGCAAGTTTGCCGGATATTTTATTCCGGCGCTGGAGATGTCAGATAATAATATTATTGCCAGTATTGGTAAATTAAATATCTACCCGGCGCAGCTGGTTGCTATAGCACTGATCATCTTTCTTACTTACATAAATACAAGGGGAATTAAGGAAGGGAAAATGGTACAAACCAGTTTTACCGTAATAAAATTACTCTCCCTTTTTGGACTAATCGGATTCGGATTTTTGATGGCTGCAAAAGCCGGCATATGGGAAGCCAACTGGACGAACCCCTGGGAAATGGTTAGCCGCAATCCTGAAGGGGCTGTGGTTGGTGGCGTAGCAGGAAGTGCAATTTTGGGCGCAATTTCTGCTGCTATGGTCGGCTCTATTTTTAGCAGCGATGCCTGGAATAATGTGACATTTATAGCCGGAGAAATAAAAAACCCACAGCGTAATATTGGCCTGAGCCTGTTCCTGGGAACGCTGATAGTAACGGTGATCTATGTACTGGCGAATGTAATGTACACAGCTGTAATGCCCTTACAGGAACTGGCCTCTGCACCACAGGATAGGGTAGCAGTAGTAGCGGGTACCAAAATATTTGGTGATATGGGTGCTTATGTGATTGCAGTAATGATCATGATATCCACTTTTGGTTGTAATAACGGGCTGATACTTTCCGGCGCAAGGGTGTACAATACCATGGCACTTGATGGACTTTTTTTTAAAGCTGCCGGGAAACTAAACAAAAATGATGTTCCTGCAAACGCACTCTGGATGCAGTGTTTAGTGGCTGCCATTCTTTGCCTTAGCGGAAAATATGGCGACCTGCTGGATATGATCGCTTTTGTGGTGGTATTGTTTTATGCACTAACTATTGCTGGTATATTTATTTTAAGGAAGCAAAGACCAGATGCAGTGCGTCCTTACAAGGCTTTTGGATATCCGGTTTTGCCTGCCATTTATATATTAATGGCCCTCACTTTCTGCATTACTTTATTTATGTACAAGCCGGAGTACACCGCCATCGGATTAGGGATAGTATTACTGGGCATTCCCGTTTATTACATAGCTTTGGCATCCGGCAAAAAACAGCATCAGTAATATGAGTTTTGAGGAATTATTTAAAAAGTTTTCTACCATCAGGATTGGTGTAATAGGAGATGTAATGCTCGATACTTACTGGTGGGGAAAAGTAGATAGAATTTCACCGGAAGCTCCTGTGCCGGTAGTGGCCATTTCTCATACAGAGCAGCGGATAGGTGGCGCAGGAAATGTGGCCCTGAACCTGGTGAGCCTTGGTGCAAAAGTAGATGCCATAACTGTTTGCGGAAAAGATGCAGATGGAAGACAACTGAAACTCCTGCTGAAAAATAAAAAGATCGGTACAGCCTACATGATTGCAAGCGCTGACAGAACTACCACAAACAAAATCAGGATCATCAGCCGAAACCAGCATATGATGCGCCTGGATGCAGAACTGACCAATGAATTATTGCCCAATGAAGAACGTATCCTTATAGACAGTTTTAAAGAATATGTCGCTAAGCATCAGCCACAGCTGGTCATTTTTGAAGATTATAATAAAGGGGTGCTTTCTGCAAATGTGATAAAAGAAACGTTGGCCATTTGCAAAAAAAATAAAATACTTACTGCTGTAGATCCAAAACGCAAGCACTTTTTTGCATACCGCGGCGTGGATATTTTTAAACCGAACCTGCATGAAGCAAAAGAAAGCCTGAACATTATTGCAGAGGAAGTCGATGAAAATTTATTAGAAAATTTACATGCTGCACTACAGCAGGAATTAAATCATAAGACTTCATTTATCACGCTGAGTGAGAAAGGGGTGTATGTAGAAAACCAAAAAGTAAAGAACTGGATTCATACGCATGTGCGCAGTATTGCAGATGTAAGCGGCGCCGGCGATACAGTAATAGCTGTGGCTGCGCTGGTTTTTGCGGCCACTAAAAATGTGCAGTTGATGGCTCATATGGCTAATATTGCAGGCGGACTGGTGTGTGAAGAGGTAGGAACAGTTGCCATTGACAAAGAAAAATTATTGCAGGAATGCATTTTGCTGTTAAATACTAATGGCGGTTCAACAATAAAATAATTATTAGAAATATTCTTATGCAGAAAATCTCAATTGCAATTCATGGTGGTGCCGGTACTATATTAAAAGAAGATATGACGCCGGAACTTGAAGATGCTTACCTCAAAGCCCTGGATGAGGCGCTGACAGCGGGTTATGCCGTATTAGAACAAGGTGGAAAAGCGACCAATGCTGTAAAAGCAGCAGTGGTTGTGCTGGAAGATAATTTACTCTTTAACGCCGGACGGGGCAGCGTATTTACTAAAAAAGGTGTGCAGGAAATGGATGCCGCTATTATGAGTGGTAATGGAAGGGCAGCAGGTGCTATTGCAGGTGTGAGAAATATCCGGAACCCGATTGAACTTGCTGCAGAAGTAATGACCAACAGCAATCACGTTTTCCTGAGTGGAAAAGGTGCAAATGATTTTGCGATAAAACAGGGAATAAAACTGGAGCCGGATGAATATTTTTTCAGCCAGTTCAGGTACGATCAGTGGAAGGAACTAAGGGACGGTGATAATTACTCCCTGGACCATACGCATAAAGGGGTGGAAGAATTAATGAAAGATAAAAAGTTTGGAACTGTAGGTGCAGTAGCCTGTGATAGTAATGGCAACATTGCTGCAGCTACAAGCACCGGTGGGATGACCAATAAAAAATATGGCCGCATTGGCGATAGTCCGCTGATAGGCGCCGGCACGTATGCAAACGACCTGACTTGTGGCATAAGCTGCACGGGACATGGAGAACCTTTTATTCGTTCTGTAGCAGCATATGATGTGAGCTGCCTGATGGAATACAAAGGAATGAGCCTGCATGATGCAATGAATGAAGTAGTACATGTTCGCCTGAAAACTTTGGACGGAGAAGGTGGCATGATTGGAATAGATGCCAATGGAAATGTAAGTATGCAATTCAATAGTGCAGGAATGTATCGTGCATATTGCAATAGTGATAACGAGAAAGAAATTGCGATCTACAAATAACAAAATTCAGAAAAAGCAACCAGGATATTAGCGATATGAAAAAATATGCAATCATTGTAGCGGGTGGTATAGGCTTAAGAATGGGGCATGAGCTTCCCAAGCAATTTATTTTGATCAATGGAAAGCCGATACTCTACTATACCTTAAAAGTTTTCCTGGAAAGTTTTGATGACCTGCAGGTTATTTTAGTACTACCAGAAGAACACATTGCTGCCGGACAGGAAATCATAGATGCCTACTTTGGTTATGAAAGGATTCAATTTTGTGCCGGTGGTCTTACAAGGTTTCATTCTGTGCAGAAAGGTCTTAGCCTGGTAAATGAAGAAGCTATTATTTTTGTTCATGATGCGGTACGTTGCCTGCTCACAAGCGCTCTTATACATCGCTGCTACGAAGCAGCACATGAGACGGGAAGTGCCATCCCTGTTATCTCCTGCACGGATAGTGTGAGGTTACTAAGAGATGATTATAATGAATTTTTTCCGAGGCAGGATGTAAAGCTGGTGCAAACACCACAGGTTTTTCACAGCAAAATATTGCAACCTGCATACAACATAGACCACAAAGAAAAGTATACGGATGAGGCAAGTGTTGTGGATGCATTTGGTATGAAACTGACACTGGTAGATGGTGAAGATGAAAATATAAAGATCACAAAGAAGATAGACCTGGTGCTGGCTGAATATATTTTGAACAGCCGGCAAAATTAATCAGGATTTAAAAAGCTTCATTAACACAGGTAAATTATTATACCTGAAAAACCAGTAAGGTTCATTCTGCGGATTCATTTTATTGTAAAACGCTGCAATGCCTGGTATATCTGATCCTTCCAGATCCAGGATGTAATCTTTACCCGAATATTCTTCTATAATCTTATCATAAAGAAAATAATTTGCCTCTAGTTTCTTTCCCAACTCTGTGGTGCAGGAGACCAGGTTATACAGCCTTTTACCATCATCTGCAAGCAGGGTTAGCGCCAGTAATTCCCCATCGAGCAGTACCTTCCTTATCTGGATTTTATTTTGAGCCTGAAGTTGTTTGCACAAATTTTCAAACTGCGCATAATCTTTTCCTTTCCAAACAGCAATCCGGTCACTATATAATTGTTTCGAAAGTTTGACAGCTTCTCCAACGTCCTGGCTATGCGCCAACAGCATTGGCCATTTTTTTAACCTCCGCAGGCTTTTAGCAAAGGAGCGGGTATAGTTATTAAAACTGCGGTCGTAAGTATTTTTTAAAGATAAAATGTAATTTGTCCTGGTTGAAAAATCATGGCTGTTTTCTTCATTAATATTCCAGGCGTTGAAATTATATTCTGCAAAACGGAAATTTTCTTTTAGTTTTTCCAGGAAGGTAAACAGAACTGTTGTTGTGATTTCTTCTGAAGAAAAAATACCTAACTGCTGTATAAATGCCGGCATGTAAATATATTTTATTCCATACTTTTTTCGCCAGGGTAAGGGCATGACAGCTTCGTAATTTCCCAACACCAATCCATCCCAATGCCGGTCGGCCATGAAATCAAGGTAGATACTTGACGCATATAAAAGTGGAGACAGACTTTGCTGCACACAGTTATCCCATTTGATCTTATCTATTTTTTCATATGGAATGAATACAGGTTCCATTAAAGGCCGAGGGCAGGAAATATTTTCCGGGGTTGTAAATTTTTGAATTCAATACTGAAAACGATATTGTTTTTAAAGGTGCTGCCGGGTATAGTACTCTTAAAATAGTTATCATATACCTTGCTGTATACAAGGGGGAAATATACATTCAGCACATTGTAAAACAAACTCACCTGTAGCCCGGCATCATATAAGAATCTGCCACTACCTCTATCATCATCCCATGCCTCAGCATATGTGCCGATGTCCACAAAAATTTTAATCGGGATTTTTACCGGAAGCAAAGAAAGAGGATTTATCTTATCCGGAATTGTAGTAGTCAGGTTTAAAGAAGTCAACCAGTCATCAGATTTACCGATTTTATTACTGAGGAAATCTGTTTTTACTTTGAAAGCTCCGTCACGGTTCATGATCTGCCTGGCAGCAAATCCATCAAATTCATTTCTTCCATAAAAATAATCCTCGTAGGTATAGTCTTCATAGCCTTTAGGGCCGGAAAGATTCAGGTGATACCTGTCTGTTTCAGACTGAGTTCGGAATGTTTTGTCTGTGGTATAAATAAATTTTCCGGCAAAAAAACGGAGGTTAAAGCCACCTGATTTTGGATAATTAAAAAAGTAATTTCCTGTAAAAGCCAGCCTGATAAATCCTTTTGCCTGTTCTGCTTTCAACAGGGCTTCGTAGGGATAAAGCACACGATAATTCTGAATGCCAAACTGTAATTGGTTCAGGTATCTTTTGGTTTTTGGGTAACTGATTTTATCCTGCTGTGTAATTGGGTCCCTGGTAAAAGATAGACCCGTCTCTTCAATGAAGAAGGATTTGAGCTGTATGAACTTTACTGAACTGCCGAGTGGATCCCGGTTGCCAAAAATATATTTTATAGAAGGTGCAAATTTTGTAAAAGGCTGGTAGTTTTTAGTACCCGTACTATCTGTGAAACTATCACCTGTAAAATGTGCATATGCTGCAGCCAGCTGCAGTTTCCTGGCATCATGATTAGGGAAAAAAGTATAGCTGATCCTGCCTAGTCCATTCAATTTCTTTGATCCTGTAGCATACAAAGGAGCTACAAGAAATTGAAATTTAGTAGGAGGGAGATTGTAATTGTGCACCAAGCCTCCAATCATTAATTTATCGTAGAAATTATATCCGGCTGCTGGCAGGAAGCTGATGTAATGGGTTCTTCTTGTTTGGTTTAAGTTGAACAGGAAGGTAGGTTTCACAACAGTCTGCACAGTTTGTACCAGGTAGCCCTTTTCATCAAGCAGGGCGAAAGTTTCTGAAAGATCCTGTCCACTAATCTTCTCTGCTATGGCTCTAAAATCAGCTGGGTAAGGATGTTTAAATTTCCATGTTTCATAATAGCTATGCATCATAGAATCAAATGCAGGTTTACCCATTCGTATTTCAAGTAATTGAAGCCATCCTGCTGCTTTCTCATATGCTACCAGGTTATAGTTTAAATAGGAGAATTTTTCTGAAGCAGTACTTATCGGCTGGTCTTTGTGAAGAAAAATCAAAGTCTGCAGGATCGTCCTTTCATCATTTAAAGGCAATTTATTTTTAAATTCATAATCATTTACACTGTCCCCTTTATTCATGTATTCCTTTTCATACCTCTTATCATAGTAGCTGTTCATACCTTCATCCATCCATGGAAAGCTACGTTCATTGGTGGCTAATATGCCATAAAACCAATTATGTCCAACTTCATGGTTGATGAGTAAATCGAGTTCTGTTGCAGAGTTGGCAGCAAGCACTGTAATAGTTGGGTATTCCATTCCACCTCCGGCACCTGCAATATTATCTACAACAGTTACTGTATTATATGGATAAGTACCGATCCATTTTTCTTTACTTAGGATTGCATTTTCTGTGTTTTTCAGGCTCTTTTCCCAAATGTCTTCATTGCCTGGCAGCACATAATTCATTACGGTCAGGGAGCCATTATTTGTTTGTATTTCTTCAGTCTTCAGGATAAACCTTCTATCAGCAAACCAGGCAAAATCATGAACATTATCCTGGGTGAAATGATACGTTTCTGTAGTGCCGTTGCTTGTTTCATTAGTCATTTTACCTGTAGCAGCAACAACAAAGCCGGATGGTACAGTGATGTCCACTTCGAAATTCCCAAATTCACTGAAGAATTCTCCCTGGTCCAGGTAGGGCATTTCATGCCATCCTTTTGCATCATACACCGCTGGCTTAGGATACCATTGTGTTATTTGGTAAGAACTGTCCTGGTAACCACTGCGGGAAAATATCTTGGGGAGTTTTACATGAAATGGAGTGGTTATGATTGCTGAATTTCCAGGCGGAAGTGGTTGGTCCAGAAATACCTGCACGATATCCTGGTGCTGTGGATGATCTTTAATTTTTACATGATTGTCATTTACTTTAAAATCGAGCCTGTTTATGTATCCACGGTCTTCTTCATGGGAAAAATAAAAATCTGTGCGGCCTATTTTCAGGAGTTGTTCACTAAAGGCTGTCTTATCATTTTTGTACGCATTTGGCCATAGATGAAACCAGATATAAGTAAGGGTATCAGGAGAGTTATTAAAGTAGGTAAGCTTATAGTCAGCATCCAGGGAATGATCTGTTTCATTCAAAGAAACAGCTACCTCGTAATTTGTTTGCTGCTGCCAGTAATCCCTGGTTTGTGCATCTGCAAAATTGAAGGAAAAGATACAGAGCAGAAAAGCTATAGTTAGTTTCAAATGATTCACTTTGTACCAAAAATAGTGAATAATAAATTTCAGGCTTTTATTTTCCTTTACCCGAGAAAATGATTTTGATGGTATGAATCATGATCTTGAAATCCAGGGCAAGACTTACGTTTTCTACATATAAAAGATCATACTGCATTCTTTCTTTCATCTCTTCAATGCTGCTGGCATAACCATATTTTACCATTCCCCAGCTGGAAAGGCCGGGCTTTACTTTAAATAAATAACTGTACTCAGGATTTATTTTCATTAGCTGATCAATGTAAAACTTTCGCTCCGGCCTTGGGCCAACGATGCTCATTTCACCTTTTACAATGTTCCATAATTGTGGTAATTCATCAAGGCGCCACTTCCGCATCACCCGGCCCCAGGGAGTAATTCTGGGATCATCCTCTGCACTCAGCATTGGACCATTTACTTCTGCATCTAACTGCATACTTCTTAGCTTATACATAAGGAAAGGTTTTCCTTTAAATCCGATTCTTTCCTGGATGTAAAATATTGGACCTTTGCCTGAAAGTTTTAGCCTGATAACGGCATATATAAATAAAGGCCAGAGAAGGAGTATGGCAGAAACACTCAGAAAAATATCAGTGAACCGTTTTATGTTTTGCTGCCAGTAAGGCAACTGTCCTGAATGTAAATCAATCAGTGGAATACCAAGTACATTGCTGGTTTGTATAGCACCGGTAAGTATATCCAGTGTATCTGGTTCTATTTTTATATTTACCTGCATATCACTCAACCTTTGTAGAATTGTTGTTATTAATGCCCTTTCATTTTTTTCTATGACAATGATCACTTCTTCTATGTGCTCTTTGATGATGATTTGTTTTAAACTATCATCTTTGTTATACAATGAAAGTCCCGGGAGTGAAATATCAGGCGTATTCCCATTGGTATTGAAAAAAGCCATGAGCCGGAACCCATATTGGTTTTGAGAGTGTGAAAACTCTTTGTAAAATTTAGCTGCTTTTCTTTGTGAACCTATTAATAGGGCATTGAAGTAAACTTTTTTCTGCCGTAGCTGACTGTTTACAATATTGAGGATAATGATTCTTATTGTAACAGTTGTAAAAAATACTAAACCAAGCATCACGAAAAATTCAATATAATACCGGGCATTATTGGTCTGAGGATTTTTTAAAATGAAGAAAAAGAGAAGTATTACACAGCCAATGGTGCTTATGATGAGGGTTCTAATTACCTCCGCCAACCGGGATTTATGGTAGAGGTTCTGATAAATCCCACTTATAAATGAAAGTGAAATCCAACCAATAGTATACAGGAGTAACCCAATATAAAAACCTGGCGGAATGATGAATTCGTACTGGTAAATAACTGTCCGTAAGTAATAAAAACAAAGCCAGGAAATAAAGCTGACTATTACATCTGCAACAATATACCACCTAATATTTATTCTTGGTTGCTTCAAACGAAAAACGGGGTAGGGTTTAGGGTGCTGTTTTATTTATCTTCTGTAAAATATTATGTGCCACTTCCATTGCTTCAAAGCCGTGGGCAATAGTAACCGGAGTTTCTTTATTCTGCTCAATTGCATCAATAAATAAGGATAACTCTGTCATAATCGCATTGTTGTCTTTTACTTCTGGGTTAGCTATTGCAATTGTTTTCTTACCGGAATTTGTTTCTATGTCAAAAGAAAACACATTTTTGTCTCCCGGAACTTCCAGCCGGATCACTTCCGTTTTCTTCTCCAAAAAATCTATACCTATATAGGCATCCCGTTGAAACAAACGCATCTTTCTCATCTTCTTCATGGAGATACGGCTGCTGGTCAGATTTGCTACACAGCCATTATCAAATTCTATTCTTACGTTAGCTATGTCAGGTGTATCGCTCATTACAGCAACGCCATTGGCAGAAATATAATTGACATTGCTTTTTACCAAACGTAATATAATATCAATATCATGGATCATGAGGTCAAGAATTACACTAACGTCAGTTCCACGTGGATTGAATTGAGCCAGGCGATGCACTTCAATAAACATCGGCTCCAGCGTATAATCCTTTAATGAGAGAAACGCAGGATTGAATCGTTCAACATGACCTACCTGGAATTTTACATTGGATTCTTTTGCCAATTTTACCAGGGCCCTTGCTTCTTCCATCGTATGTGCCAGTGGTTTTTCCACGAACACATGCTTGCCTTTTCGCAGGGCCATTGCACAAAGATCAAAATGATAAATGGTTGGTGCCACAATATCCACTGCATCACATATATCCATTAATTCTTCTGCAGAGTTATATCTCTTCAGGCCGTATTTTGATTCCACTGACTTTGCTATAACATCATCCGGATCAAAGAAACCCTGGAGCTGAACATTTTCCAGTTCCTTCCAATTATTCAGGTGAAACTTTCCCAAATGTCCTACACCAAAAACACCAATATTTACCATGCGCTGTTAGTATCACGATTCAATTAAAAAATTAAACATTATTCCTCGTTACTTCTATAGAAGCTGGGGAATCTGTTTCTCTGTAAAAACCCATGTTTCCAAACTTTTCTATTCTACGATTTATTCTATCCTGTGCCGAAATATTTTTTAGGGCCTGAATTTCCGGTATAAGATATTCTTTTAGCAATTGTGCACTCTGCTCATAATCCCAGTGTGCCCCGCCCATTGGTTCCGGGATTACAGAATCTACCAGTCCGAATTTCAACATATCCGTACCAGTAAGTTTTAGTTGTTCGGCTGCGGTTTCTTTCTCGTCCCAGGTACGCCAAAGAATGCTGCTGCAACTTTCCGGAGAGATCACTGTGTACCAGGTATTTTCCAGCATCACAACCCGATCGCCTACGCCTATTCCAAGCGCTCCGCCACTGGCACCTTCGCCAATGATCACGCAAATCACCGGCACTTTAAGGCTGATCATTTCATAAATATTTCGTGCTATTGCTTCTCCTTGTCCACGCTCTTCAGCTTCTATTCCCGGATAAGCACCCGGCGTATCTATAAGGGTGATAATAGGTTTATTAAATTTCTCTGCAAGCTTCATCAGGCGAAGTGCTTTGCGGTAACCTTCAGGATTAGCCATTCCAAAATTCCTGTATTGCCTGCTCTTGGTGTTGTTGCCTTTTTGCTGTCCAATAATCATCACAGTTTCATCTCCCAGCCTGGCAAAACCACCTACCATGGCCTTATCATCTTTTACATTCCTATCCCCATGCATTTCCACAAAGTCTGTGGTCATGTGCTCAATGTATTTTAAGGTATATGGTCTATCGGGATGTCGGCTAAGCTGCACCCTCTGCCAGGGCGTAAGGTTTTCTGTCAGTTTCTTTTTTGTTTCTACAATTTTTTTATGCAGGCTGTCTATTGGCCCGGACATATCTGTATCAGAATTATTCTGTGTCATTTCCAATTGAGTGATCTGGTCATATAATTCCTTGATCGGTTTTTCAAACTCAATAAATTGTCTGTTTTCTAATGCTGGCATATAGTTTCTTATTGCTTTTACTTAAATTTTGGACTTGTAAAATAAAGCGAAAGATATTAAATAATATAGGAATTGCTACAACCGCTTAATTATGTGAGGAAACAAACCAAAATTTGATCAACTTTTGTAAGAGAATTTCAAATGGATGGTATTGTATTCTCCCTGTTTAATTGTTTTCTTTAATCTCAAAATGAATCCTGGTATCCTCAAAAAAACCAGCATGCCAGGAAGGCCTGTTTCATTCAAAGTCATGTCGTTTTATAATGCAATATTTCCTGTTCAAACAGGCCAATCATTTTTTTGGGAAGTTTTATTTCTCTTTGTTTAATAAATCACACAAATCTGACTACGGGGGAAATTTTATATTAGTCTTATCCTTACTGGTTGATTCTGTAATTTTAGAGCAATGAATGCTAAACTTATTTTTTTATTATTATTATTATTCTTGGGATGCGCATCGCCTGGGAACCCAAAAAAACCTGATAGTAAATTAATAACGAGTTTTACTGTAAAGGGTATTTCTGTTGTAGCACCGGTAAATCCTATCGGGGCTAAAGCTTTAGAACCAATTGTTGACGTGGGTGCAAATAGTATTTCTGTTATCCCATATGCTTTTTGCAATGTGACAGACCCTGTGGTGAAATATAATATGAATGGCCAATGGTGGGGAGAAAGCTATGCCGGAGTAGTGGAAACCATAAGGCTTGCGCATGAAAAAAAATTATCTGTTATGCTAAAGCCGCAACTTTGGCTTTCCCGCGGCGCATACACCGGGGCCCTGCAGTTTCCTGACAGTAGCAGATGGAAAATATTTGAACAAAGCTATTCCAGCTATGTATTAGAATTTGCTCACCTGGCCGATAGTATGCTGGTAGAAACATTTTGTATAGGTACAGAGCTTGGATCACTTATACAGGAAAGAAAATATTTTTTTCCGGAGCTAATCTCCTCAGTAAAAAAAATATTTAAAGGAAAACTTACTTATGCTGCTAATTGGGATGACTATGGTAAAGTGGATTTCTGGCCCCAACTGGATTATATTGGTGTTGATGCATATTTTCCCATCTCTACAGACCAGACGCCGGAAGTAAGTGCAATCGAAAAAGGTTGGGAGAAGTATGCTGACCTATTGGAACAGGCCAGTAAAAAAAATGCACGACCAATACTTTTTACTGAATACGGTTATAGAAATGTAGACTATGCTGCAAGGCAGCCATGGGTGGAAGAAGATCTTCCTGTAAACGATGCTGCTCAGCAAAATGCGTTGGAAGGATTTTATCGTTTTTTTGAAGGCAAGTCCTGGTTTGTGGGTGGCTATTTGTGGAAATGGTATGTAGATGAAAGCAGGCATCACCGCCGGGAAATCGATTTTACCCCACAAGGGAAAAAGGCTTTAGAAAGTATTAGTAAATGGTATGGGTTACCATCCTCCAGGTAACAATATTACAGGGTTTAAAAAAAAACTAAAATAGAAGCTGTTTTTTAGGTTTGTGGTATTGAAAGAAGCAAGGGTATAAATAAAAAAAGCTCCGGAATAATCCGGAGCTTGCGGGCTGGACGGGACTCGAACCCGCGACCTCTGCCGTGACAGGGCAGCATTCTAACCAACTGAACTACCAACCCAAAATTTCAAAAAATGCTTCCCGTTTTTTTAACGGAGTGCAAATATAGGAATATTTAATTCTCAAAAACCAAATAAATTTAAAGATTTTTTAGAAAGATTTATCCAATCACCCTTTCTATTTCTCCTGCCCTGTATTTCTTCATAAAATCAGCTTTACTGTCGTGGTAACTTGCCACTCCTCCCAGCTTGTGCATGCTGTAAATATAAATCCAGGCCAGGTCAATCTGGTAGGGAAGAAAACCAGCTCTGGCGCTGCCTGGGTACAGGTGATGATTGTTATGCCATTCTCCGGCAAATAATCCCGGACGATCCTGGTTGATGGATAAATTACTTCTGTCAAAATCTATCCCGTCTTTATGCATCTCCTCACCTTTCCCATGTCCTGTATAGTTAAAAGCTCTAACCAAAACAAACCAGAACATAGCCCCGGTAAAGCAAGCACAAACGAGCCCCGGACCACCTATCATAAAAAAGATACAGAACCATAAACTCCAATTCAACAACCAAAGTGCCACTATATAAAATGGAGAAGATACAGAACCCCAGGTCTGGTACTGCTGGTAAGAATTAATTTTTACACCACTATTCCTGAGAAAATGTGCAGCTTTTTTATAATCCTTTTCAGAAAGATTTTTGTTGATGCTTTGATGATTCACATCGCTAAGCATACAATACATCAGACCGGCTTTCGGATTATAAGGGTCTCCCGGCTCATCACTTTTTACATGATGCACATGATGACTGATTACGTAAGTTTCTTCCGGGAAGGTGCGCAGTACAAGATTCTGTGTAAAGACACGCCAAAAAGGACTACTGAATTTATAGGCATTATGTGTACAATAGCGGTGAAACCAGACTGTACCGTGCGTTCCCATAATGATCATGGCATAAAAAACAGCAATGATGGAAAGCTGCCAGGTAATATATTTTATTATGAAAACTACAAAAAAAGGGAAAAGGCAAACCGCCATGAGCCAACTGATCAGCGTGATCCAGTTTTTTTTAGAACGAAAAATATTAATATTTCGGAAAGCTTCTTTGTATAAAGTTTTAAGGTCTGGTTTTACAAGCGTACCATCAGGATGCGTCCAGCCATAGCTGGGCTCTTGTAAAAGCTGGTCTATAAAGGCCATAATTATTTGATCTGATTAATGTAAAAATTAGTGTGTTATATCCAGCAAAGATAAGACATTGAGAAAATAGGCATTTATCACCGAAGCAGAAAAATTCTAGCGGGAATTCGACGTTAACTTAATTTTCTCCGCCCTTAAGTTTGGTAGGATCAATATTTCCTTTATCATCACGTATCGGGTTAGGGACAGGTGATTTTCCCAGTGGGGTTACTTCATTGAAGATCTTGGAAATATAAGCCCATTTGCCATTAATCCATTTAAAACCCTCGTAATCACCATCAGGAACTAAAGTGAATTTTTTATTAGGTTCCCCTGTTTGAGAAACAAGGTGCTCCATAACTATCATGTTCAGGTCTTTATCAAAATTTAATTTTGGAGAGGTTTCTTTTTTGTACTCCATGATGTACCTGCCCGGAGTATTGGGAAGGCCGCTGGTTTTTTCCAGTACAAAGAAATTGCCCCCAAAAATCGGTTTGCCACCTTCAAATGTCATTACTTCAATAATTTTTTTATCTGTACGGATGTTGTTTTCATCAAAACCCAGAAGTGTATAATATTTTTTATTCTTATAACTGGTTTGAATCAATTTATAATACACAGCTCCGATCCAGTTGAAGTTATCTGCAATGGTATCCCTATGATTTTTTATAAGGTCAGACTTGTCTATGAGTGGAAATAATTTCAATGAGCCATCAGCAGTTTTCATTTGGATAGCACCATGCTGCCGGGTTAAATTTTCGTTGATCACTAGTCCCCAGGTAAAGATCCTGAAACTGCTATCAGTAGGATAAACTTTTGCTATAGGAAGCAAAGAATCGAAAGGATATGCAAAAGAATTATTTACCTGTAATGCCCTTACAAAACCTTTGGTAAAAAGGCTGTCTGCTGTAAATCTTTCTTCAGCAGTTGAAGCCATAATAAGCTTGGTAGCAAACCCTTTAATAGAATCTTCTTTTTGTTTCAATACTTTAATGCTTGCCGGAGGCAGAGGCTGTGCTGAGACAGTATAACTAAGTAAAATAATAAGAGAGGGTAAAATCCATTTCATATTCCTGTAAAAATAAAGGGCATTATCATAGTAAGTTGTGAATAGGGTGGGCTTTGTTTATAATTTAACTAAACCTTTTTTCTTTTTTTATTCCTTATTTTTCTTAATAAAAATTGCTGCTTCATAAAGTGAACTAAAAACCTCATCTATTCTTTCATCATTCAGGTCTACTTCCGGGCGGGTGGTAGGCAGAAATATTGAATAAACGCCGAGATTTCGGGCAAACTCCATATCACTAATCGTATTGCCAATCATCAGAGATTTTGAAAAATCAATTTCAGGAAACTGTTCCTTCGCCATCAATCCCATCCCATGATTTGGTTTTCTGTTCGAACTGTTGTCATCAAGGTCAGGGCAGTAATAAATTGCATCCAGCCTGCCACCGGCACTCTCAATAGCGACTGTCATATTCTCATGAATTACTTCCAGGTTTGCTTGCAACGTAACTCCTTTACCTACCCCTTTTTGATTGGTTACCACAATGATCCTTCCGAATAACTCTGAAAAAATACGAATTGCTTTTTCTGCATTTTCGTAAAAGAAAAACTCCTCCCAGCTATGGATATAATCCTTATGTTTCTCCTTGTTGATGACACCATCTCTGTCCAGGAAAATTGTCCAGCTTTTGTCTATTTCTGTAAATGGTATTTTTTTTGACAATGTATTGCTTTAATAAAATGGAAAAATAAGTTTGCTTATTTTCAATGAATGCATTCTCTTCAAAGATAATTTTAATAAAGTTTCGTGTAGTAAATGATACAACCTTTCCAAATATTCCGAAAAGATTATCTCGGACGACTATTAAAGCTGAATAAGATTTACCTCATCAGTCAGTCTTATCACCGGGCAAGAAATATCCCTGGCAAGACAGATATTCTGCTGACTGATTATGATGATATCGGTCTGGCTAAAATTCATTTTGCTGCAATAAAAGAAGATAAGTTCGCCGCAATATTGCAGCTTCAAAATGATGCGCATATGCATAAGCTGGATGAAATGTTGGAAGATGAATCTCCTTATAAATTATATTGGTCGGTGGTAGATGATAAAAAGAAATTTAAAGAGAAGATCAGTAAAAATTATAAAGAAAAAATTCGCCGTTATATCCTGGAAAATACTGACTGGAAAGTAGCATTACATGAAGTGATCACTCCGCACGTCCAGGTGGTTTTTGGTGAATTGTATGTAACCTTGAAACGGAATGCTCAGGAGATTCGGGTCAGATTTGACGAAATAGAAAAAGCATGATATTTGATACTTTAATGAACAAAAGAAAAGTTTATGTGCTACGATATTTCATTTACGGTACAAATAAAAGAGCTCAGTGATTATTTTCCTGACCTCATTTTTGACGAACAGATCGAAATGGATTTTACGCCTGTTCATATTATTGGCCATGCATATGGCAACCACCCGGTAGTATATAGAAACAGGGATTCCGGTAAGTTGCATTGCAGGCTCATGGAGTGGGGTTGCATCCCTTTTTATATAAAAGATGAAACAGCATTCAAAAAACAAAGGGCTACCATGCTGAATGCCAGGAGTGAGAAAATTCTCAGCGACAAAAAAAGTTATTGGAATAAAATACGAAACCGCCGCTGCCTCGTACCAGTTACCGGCTTTTATGAACACCGGGAAGTAAAAGGATTCAAAAATAAAATACCTTACTTCATCAATAAAAAAGATGAAGGATTATTTTTCTTTCCGGCACTTTATTCTGTGGCAGAATTGCCTGATGAAACTACAGGAGAAGTGCTCTCAAGGTTTACATTTACCATCATTACAAGAGAAGCAAATGCATTGATGGCACAGATACACAATGGCGGAACAAATAAAGGCCGCATGCCATTGATGCTGGACAAAGCATTTACTGACTTATGGTTAAAAGATGACCTGGCTGATGAGGAATACGAGGAAATTCTTGCCTACTCTTTACAACCGGAGGCACTTGATTTTACGCCCGTGTTTAGCATTAGAACAAACAAAGAAAGGGAAGATGGAAAGGAGAAGAACGAATATTTTCAATGGGATGGATTGCCGGAAATTATTTTATAAAATATTGGCAGAGGCTTTGCTTCTATCGAATTAAAATTATTCTTTATGTTCAAAAAGTATCTTTTACCCTTATTAGCTATTAGTCTTTTATTCGTTTCATGTTCCGGTGGTGGAGATGATGAATATGCCAGGCCAGTCTATATTGCACCGGGTGTTGGTTTAGGAACCATCATTGCTGTGGTGATCAGCTGGAGTCGCAATAAATCCATTCTCTGGGTCATCATTCATGGGCTTCTCGGTTGGCTGTATGTGATCTACGCCTTGATTGTTGGAAAAAAAAATGACTAATTTTTAACCTTGCAAATGATATCCAGGTGAAGAGCAGTAAGGTCTTCCCCTGGATTTATTTTTTCCAGCGTTTCTGCATTACGGATATCAGAATATCCTTTCTGATTCAGAAAATGTATTAATTCAGCAGCACTACTTCCCATTTTTTTTAATTGTTCATCTTCCAATTCCAATAACAAAACCGGTTTGTCTTTTTCCAAAATTTCTGCAGCGCCCATTAAAACCTGTAGTTCAAAACCTTCGGTGTCTGCTTTGATAGCGTGAATTTTTTTCACCCCTTTTTCTTTGACAAAATCATCCAGCCGGATAATGTTTATTATTTCCCCTTCTTCATCATCCGAAACAGCAATACGGTTCATGCCACTATTATGGTCATGCGCATGAACAAGTAATTTCTCTGTGTGATTATTTCCACATCCTTTATTTACAGCGACTATATTGGTAAGCTCATTAAGGCTAATATTTTCCCTTAATCTTTTGTAGTTTTCTTTTGCCGGCTCAAATGCATATATCATTCCCTTGCTGCATTTTTTTGCAAAGCGAAGCGCCGTAGTGCCAATATTTGCACCAACATCCAACACAATTGCATCCTCGGGAATGCTACCCAGAAAGTTTTCAAAACCCTGCTGGGGAAGTGCAAAATAATTGTACCAGTCTACCTGCTCTGAAAGATTGAAGCGGAAATTAATTCCTGCTCTATTCGCCTTTCGCCAGGTATCCTTGTTATATGCAGTTGCGGGCGGAATAAATTGTTTGTAAAGTTTGAGCGCTTTTCTTTGCTCAATGGTTCTGCACAACCATTTTTCCGCCGGCAAGAATTTGAAAAAAAGCCGGGGGAAAAAGAAAATGATCTTTTTTTGAGAATCAGTAAGTAGGGCTTTTTTTGCCATAGGTTTTAAGCTTTGCCGTTGAATTTTTTTACATAGTGATAAATAAATCTTGCCGGTTTTTTTAAGGTTCTCCCAAGTCTTTGCATATGCATAGAAAATAATCCCTCACCGGTTTTGCGGAAGTAATCAGTTTCATGTTTCTTCAATATTGCGGCACCGGGAAGAATAGAAAATAAACCATGTTTGTGTCCATACCAATGAACTAGGAATGGGTGATTTTTTCGGCCTTCTTTCTCATCCACAGAAATTTTATTAATTATAGGATCCCATCCCCAACGATGTATTCCGGGGTGAGCAACAGATAGCTCACCCGATTTAAGTTTTTCTGCAGCAATAAAATTTAGTATGCCTTGTTCATAAAAAAATAAATCCGGGATCTTTGGCTCAGGGTCTTCTTTCCAAAACACAAACTTTAGTATTTCTTTTTTTGGAAATACATTGCTATTGCAAACCATTTGGCCAACATTAAATAAAAAACCGGGGTATTGGTATTCCGGAAATTCTTTTTCCAGTTTTTTAGGATCAAAGAACCATCGTTTCATTTCGTCTTCCAGGTTTGCGGGGTCATATCCATCTACCATGAGGTCTGCTTCATAGTGGGCAAGCTGTGCTATCATATCGCACATCCATACAGTATCTGCATCCTGGATCATGATTTTCTCCTCCTGCTCATTTTCTATAAATGGCCATAGTTTTACATAATACCCCATATTTTTTAAAGCAGCAGGTGCAATAGAAATATTAAAAGTTGATTCCAATAAACCTGTTTCAAAATTTCCTTTACCAAGGTCTTTTATCAAAGTAACTGGAATAGTCTTATTCCAATGCCTGACAGAAGCAATACATACCCTGGCAAAGTAGAAATCATTTTTATTGCAAACGATATAAACCCTGTCAATCATTGTATCTTTTTAGCATAATTTGATTGAATAAAATTTCGCATCAACTTTATTTGAAGCAACTCTACCAGAGGGAAATGATGAATTTTTCTGAACCTCGAAATCAACATAAAAAAATAACTGGCATAGGCAAGTGTACTACCAGCTGCAGCTCCATATACATTAAATGCGGGAATCAAAATAAGGTCAGCACTTATCATGATCAAAATAGCAATACTGATAGACTTAATGTTGAAATACAAAAGATCTTTTCCTGAAAAAAGGGTAGAGAGCGGGCTGGAGCAGGCCAACAGGATAAGCCCCGGAGCTAAAAGCAAAAACAAAGGGTACATCTGGCTAAAACTTTTGCCATATAAATAAGGGAAAACCCAATAGCCACCAATAGCTATGACTATACAAAGGATAAGGCTTATATAAAAATAGACATTCAGTAACTTTCCGATTTTTTTCTCCACTTCTTCATCATTATGTACACCGGTAACTACAAGTGGAAACAAAGTAAATGAAGCCAAGGCGGGAACAAACATGATGACCTGGTTTAGTTTGGTTGTTTGTATATAATTACCCAAAGCAGACTCGCTGCAGAAAAAATCGATCAGCCAATAATCGCAGCGGAGCAGCAAGGCATACAGCATGGAAAAAAGAAATGCTTTTCCGGCAAATGAAAAAAACTTTTGCTGGTATACCTGGGATGGAATAGTGGCAAGCGGAAATATCCTTTTTTTAATCAAAAAGCCAGTGAAGATAATTGCCAGAACTGGCCCCGAAAGTAAATAAATCGGTACAAACCAGGCATCAAAATCAAATGCTGAAAATGGTTTGAAAAGTACAAATGAAATCAGTAAGACATTTACAACAGTGAAAATAATATTAGGCGCTTTATTGTTGTGCATAGAATAAATTAATGCACTTAAAAAGTTGGTAAGGAGGTTGCCAAAAAGATACAGGACAATAATGAACACATAAGATTGGCCGGGTAGAACACTAAAGTTTATGAGAACTGTATAAATCAGGAAGATAAATACGGCAGCTATTAGAGACCATACAATACTGAAAAAAAATAGCTTACCAGGATCAATTTCTTTCCTGGCATTAAAATACCCAATAGCACCATCTATACCGGCACTAAAAAATAAAATGATATAGGTTAGGTTGCTGATGAGCAGGTAAAACTCCCCGGTTTTTCCGGCGCCCAGATAGTTGGCAACGCATATATTCAGTATAAATGAACTGACATACAAAGAAAGCCGCCACGCAAAACCGTTCAATAATTTTTTACTAAAGCTACTCATTAACAGGAATCTGGTTGTTGCAGATCGCTAAAAGTAATAAAGTTATTGTCTTTATGGGTGCGTGGCCGCTATTTATAATCAAGTGTTTTATAAAAACACACAATTATTTATCAAAGAATCATATCAGGTGAATCCCTAAACTGGGTAGTATGAATATCTACAGCAATGATATCTCCATAGCCTGAATCATCTTTTGCGGTATTCAGTTTTGCTGCAATTGTATCTGTTACATTATCCCAGCCATCCCGGATATTGCCGCCCATCTCACTCAGTTTAGATCTTGTTTTACTTCCTTTAGCAGGTGCATAAAGCACTCCTAACACTACTCCTGCAGTAAAACCAATTAGCATTTTGTTCAATGTAGTCATTGTAAATTTTTTTTATTAACGAAAATATAAGCTTAAAACATAAATAATTGTGCCATAATGTAAGATGGTTCAAATATTTTTATGTCAGTTACAAAAAAGCGGCATCAGTATTGACTCTATCTACTTCTATAAATTCATCGAAATCATATATGA
>JBBQYS010000014.1:0-37455 GCA_038208485.1 Chitinophagales bacterium | reverse complement strand
CATAACAAGGGCTAAAGACAGGCTGTACCTGAGTTTTTGTAATGCCCGTTATCGCTTTGGACAATTACAACAAAATGACCCGAGTCGTTTTATAGATGAGATGCCGGAGACGCATATCGACAGAAGCTATGCAGGTAGCGCTGTGAAAAACAATGCAAGCTCCTGGGCACAGGGAAATGCGTTTAACCGTATGCAGAGAGGATTTGGAGATAACAATTCGGCTCCGCAAAGATCTGCGCCGGCTGCAGAAAAAACCAAACCAACTTATGCTATTCCTGTGGTGAAGCAAACGGTAGAACATGTACCAACTGCGGGCTTTGCAGCAAGTGATACTTCAGTATTGCAGGAAGGAGACAAAGTGGAACACCAGAAATTTGGCTTTGGAGAAGTAAAGAAAATGGAAGGCGCAGCACATAATCCTATTGCAACAATATTTTTTGAAAACAATGGAGAGAAAAAGATTATGTTGAATTATGCGAAGCTGAGGATAATGAAATAAGATTGATACAGTGTTCGGTCATCTAATAATTTTTTTTTGAGAGAAAAAGTTTCTCCCAATCTTTGCTTGTTTTTTACCTTTTTGAAAAATTAACCTTTATGGCAAAGCAGGAATTAGAGAAAATGGTTGCTGAGCAAAAGATTTTGAACCAAATTTATGTGGTTAGGGGACAGAAAATAATGCTGGATGAGGATCTGGCGAAAATGTATAATGTAGAAACCAAGAGACTGAATGAACAGGTAAAAAGGAATCTCAAGCGTTTTCCAAAAGATTTCATGTTTGTACTTTCAGCAAAAGACTTTGCAAACTTGAAGTCGCAGAATGCGACCTCAAGCTGGGGTGGTAGAAGGACCTTACCAAATGCCTTCACCGAACAGGGCGTGGCTATGCTATCCAGTATATTAAACAGTGATATCGCCATTGAAGTAAACATAAGCATTATTAGAGTTTTTACTAAGCTAAGAGAATATGCGCTTACAAATACTGAAATTCTCGCACAGCTTGCAGTTTTACAAAAAAACAGTAAGCAGTACGGCCGGGATATTGAAAATATTTTTTTGGTATTAAAAGAGTTAATAGATAAGCAGGCAAGTCCAAAACATGAATCCCGAAAACGCATTGGATTTAAACCAGATGATATCTAGGCAAACTCAACTTATATTCTTGATGAAAGATCCCGCAAGAACTTTCTTAATATTTGGCCAATAACTACATATTCTCCAAAATAAGACAGAATTTTTTCAATTCTTTATCGTTTTCTATTCATGGAAAAACTTACTTTCACAACAGAGAATTAATTATCCCGTTTCACCAATATTTTTTTTTAAAGACCATGACGCTACGCACATTATCTACTGCATTTCTGAGTGCTTCAGCCATTTTTTGTTTTTGCTTTACTATGGCCTTTATGCCGCACGGTAAATCAAGAAAATCTACTGCACTACCATTTAGTAAAGACAGTATCAGTTATTATTTTAAAGAAAGTCCCTATTATATTATTGTAGACAAGAGCGACTATGAACTGAAAGTTTATGACATACAGGGATGGTACGCTACTTACCCTATTGTCTTTGGCAGCAAAGACCTTAGCGACAAAATGCGACAGGGAGATAAAAAAACACCAACCGGCGATTTTACTGTTATCCTGAAAAAAATTCACAACAAGTGGGGACCCGAGTTATTACTGAATTATCCCAATGAAGAAAGTATAAAGAAATTTAACGAAAGAATGTCCAGGGGACAAATACCACGAGACGCCAAAATAGGCGATGGCATTGCTATTCATGCCACAAGGCCAGGAGAAGAGTGGACGGTAGACAATTTTTACAACTGGACCGATGGTTGTGTTTCTGTAAAATATACAGAGATGAAAGATCTGTATAGCTATATTCCTGCAGGTACCAAAGTGAAAATTCAGCCTTAATCAATGCCGATTTTCAGCAAACTTGCATCTCCATAACTTAGAAATCGAAAATCTTTTTGCAGCGCATAATCATATACTTTGCGCCAGTCTTCACCTATAGCAGCAGCTACCAATAACAATAGGGTGCTTTGTGGCTGATGAAAATTAGTAACCATGTAGTCCACCATTTTAAAAGTATAACCCGGTGAGATAAGGATCTGGGTTTGTATAAAAAGTTTTTTTGACGGCTGGGTTTCCACGAATTTTTTTAAAAACTCCAGCGCTTCTTTTCGGCTTGTATTGGCTGCAACTTTTTCCAGTTCATACACCTCCCATTGCTTAATCCCAATTTCTGTTTCCCCGTTTTTAATTTTCAAGCCCATCCAGTAGAGGCTTTCCAAAGTTCTTAATGAAGTAGTTCCTACTGCAATAATTTTTTTCGCTGATACAAGCTGTTTAATTTCATCAGCAGAAACTTCCATCCATTCTGCATGCATGGTATGGTCACTCATCTGCGCTGCTTTCACAGGCTTGAAGGTGCCGGCACCTACATGTAAGGTTGTGTAGCAGGCGTCAATATTTTTTTTTCTTGCTTGCTGCATTACGGCTTCCGTAATATGAAGCCCGGCAGTAGGTGCTGCCACCGAACCCTGCGTCTTTGCATAAATTGTCTGGTAGCGGCTGCTATCAGCATTCTCAGCCTTTCTTTTTATATAAGGTGGAAGAGGGACTGCTCCTGCTTTTTCTATGACCTCCGCAAAACTATATTCGGTAGGTTCCCAGGAAAATTCAACAATATATGCTTCGCCTTCTGCAGCAATTTTTTCTACAAAAAGAGCCACTTTATTTCCTTCTATTACTACATTCATTTGCAGTAATCTTTCTTTCCACTTGGAGGCTCCGCCAATGAAACATTTCCAGCGTACTGGTTTTTTTGCATTCAGGCTGGAGGCATAATCATCCTGCACAGTCAGTGGTTCCAGTAAAAATATTTCTATGATCCCACCAGATTCTTTTCTAAACTGCAGCCGTGCATTGATCACTTTACTGCTGTTGAAAACCATCATTGATCCTTCCGGTATATGTTCTGTAAGCTGGTAAAATACATCTTCGCTTATCACACGATCTTTGTAGATTAATAATTTGGAATGATCCCTTTGCTCTAATGGATGTAGCGCTATTTTTTCTGTTGGGAGGTCGTATGTAAAATCTGCAATACGCAGTTCTGTTGCGTTCATCAATATTTATTTACTGCTGAGAAAACTGCCTACATTCTGTAGCCATTTCCCTGTTTCGTTTGTGTATAGATTCTGGTGTCCGCTGTTTTCATAGACTACCAGCTTTTTTGGAGAAGAGATGTTTGCAAAAATATCATCCGTTTCTGTTTTACTTACCCGTGGATCATTCATTCCCCACTGCAACAAAACCGGGCAATTTATTTTTTTCGCATAAGCTGAAGGCTTCATATTAAAAGCCCAAAAACCATGAATGGTTCCACCCCAGAAACATAGCAAACTGCTAATAGGTTGCACCGGAAGTTTCATCAACTTCACCCTTGCTTCTACTGCATCTTGCAGGGAACCAAAAGGCATTTCCAGGATCATCTTTTGTGGTGCTAACCCAAAATCATTCACTGCCTTCATCACCGTAGCAGCGCCGAGAGAAACACCATAGATTAAAATATTCTTTTCTTTTTCTGCTTGTACAAATTCATAAGCAGCTTTTACATCCTCCGCTTCTTCAAATCCTATGGTACAAGTATTTCCTCCGCTATTTCCATGTGCCCTGAAGCTTACCAGGAATGTGTTGTAACCTAATTGCTGCAAGGCTCTTGCCTGGGGAAGAATATCACTCTTATTACTTCCATGTCCGTGAAACATAATAAATGTGCCCTTAGCTTCAGGGACTTTAATATTCCAGCAATCCAGGGCTAAACCATCTTTGGTTTTTAATGTTACAGGTAAAAGGTCGGCATCAGTTGCAGTTTCTTTTTTCTTTTGTGCATTTATTCCAAAAAGAATGTCTTTGGTTTTATCAGTCCCGGATTTTAGCGCTTGTGGAATTACCGCAGGATCTCCGTTATCGTAATAATGGGTGAATTTATAGGCATGGAAAATGACAACAATGTTCAATAATACAAATAGCAGTATTACTAATCTTAGCAGCGCCTTGATAATTTTTTTCATTTTGCCATGTTATTATAAGAAATGATTCTCTTTCTGATTGAATAAGCAATTTATCTGCAAATGTAATTCAATCAATTATTCCGGAAGGGTTACTAATTTTTGGGTTCATTCAAACTGTCGCTGGATAGTCGCCGTGGGTAAGACCAAGCGATTATTTGAAATGCACCTACCAATCTCTTTTGTAACCTTAGTCAATATATAGGAAACCCAGGTGCAGCGCACCAACCTATGATTTACATATTGGAAAGAAAATTTTTGTGGGTATTACCTGCCACAGAAAATTTTTGAGGATTTGCATATCACGCTTGCATTGGAATTTATTGAGCACCATTTCATTCTTAATTTTGGAAAATAATAGGCCGGTGCGCTGCACCTGAAGTACCATTTTAATTTTTATTGTGCTGCAATTATTACCGGTGCGCTGCACCTGATAGACCAATTTAATTTTCAGTGCTAATCATTCCCAGTCTGCTGCACCTCTTACCTTGGTAGAATTTATTGTATAAGTCTTCATCATTACACTTATACTAATTTAGCAACTAGCTGATATCTGATTTTTTAAAAGGTAAATAAACAGCGCACCAACCGGGTGCATTAAGAAGGTTTATTAATAATTGTTCTCAAGAATAAAACTAAAGTCTTTAAATTTCAGTTTCTTAGGTAGTAATGACCAATAAATAAATTTTCTTCATGCAATTACAGAATGCTTCTCTCACAGAACTCACTCATTATTTACAAAACCAGGATTTTATTGGAAAAAATGAAACGGTTATTAATACTTCTGTTCCCGGAGATGGAAACATGAATTATACGATCAGGGTGGAGACAGATGAACAAAGCATCATTGCAAAGCAGGCGAATCCTTATGTGCAGAAATACCAGCAGATTCCTGCGCCACAGCAGCGAGCACTTACAGAAGCTTCGTTTTATATTACGGTTCAGGATAATGACCAGGTTGCAGGTATGATGCCCGGTTTCATTGGTGTGGATGCACAAAATTTTATTCTTGCCCTGGAAGATCTTGGGCATGGAAAAGATTGTACTTATTTATATAAAAAAGAGAAACACCTTGCTGAGGAAGAACTAAAAAAACTTTGCGGTTACCTGCAGGCTTTGCATGGTAATTTTAGTAAACCGGTGCGTGAGGACGTTCCGGTTCGTGGAGACACGAACCAGGGAGAAAGGGTTCCGGTTCGTGGAGACACGCACCAGGGAGAGGATGGCGAAGAAAATGAACTCATGGCCAACAGGCAACTCAGGGCGCTGAACCATGAACATATTTTTGTGTATCCGTTTATGGAGGATAACGGCTTTGACCTGGAGAACATACAAACCGGGCTGCAGAAAATAGCTTTGAGATACAAACAAAATGCAGCTCTAAAAGAAAAAGCCCTTCACCTCGGACAGAAATATATGGCTGATGGAAACGTTTTATTGCATGGAGATTTCTACCCCGGAAGCTGGCTGATCGCCGGTGATGAAATCAAGGTCATTGATCCGGAATTTTGTTTTTATGGTAATGCCGAATTTGACATTGGCGTAATGATCGCACATTTATACCTGGCCGGAGAGCCGGAATCCCTGGTAAAAAAACTGCATGAATTTTATATTCCGGCAGCAGGTTTCGATCAGGAATTATGTAGAAATTATATAGGCATAGAAATATTCAGAAGGATCATCGGGCTGGCACAGCTCCCACTGAGCCTTAGTTTACAGGAAAAAGAATCTTTACTTACCAAAGCAGAAACACTGCTGGGATAAAATAATAATTATGGCTAAAAGAATCTGGTTCGACACAGATATAATGATAGGTATTCCCTCAGAATCTCCCAGGGAAGTAGATGATGGTGTGACCCTGATCATGGCATTGCGAAGTCCGCAAGTAGAGATAGTGGGTATAAGCCTGGTGACTGTGGTTGATTATGGATATGAGGTTACAGAAAAATTACTGAACTGGTATAACAAAACAGGAAAGGAAATACTAATTTATAAAGGATCGGATCAGTGTGATGATATGGGTACTGAAACTGATGCAAGCCGTGCCTTGGCAGATGCATTAAGAAAAGAAAAACTCAGTATTCTTGCTCTTGGCCCAAATACCAATATAGCAACGGTACTCATCAATCATCCTGAGCTTGCTTCGCAGGTTGAAGAGATTTGTTTCTGCATTGGCAGAACAGAAAATTATACTTTCCGGCCGGGGCTGGGGAAATTTCCGGTAGGAGATTATAATTACATTAAGGATGAACAGAGTATGCAGGTGATCCTTGATACAAATATCCCACTTGTATTTTCCGGTTTTGAATGTAGCAAAGATGTCTTCCTTGGCCCAATAGATATTGACAGGCTGAATAATGATAATGAGGGAGATAAATGGGTGTATGATCAACTGATGCCCTGGATAAAAAGAGGGTTTGAGCTTTTTGGCAGCGAGGGTTTCATTCCTTACGATACTACTCCGCTGGGTTATTTTACGCACCCTGAATATTTTGCTTACTATGAAAATATTCCGGTGCAGGTAAATGTAAAACCAAACGATGCAACAATGGGCGGCAGAGATAACCGGGCAGAAAAGCCTTATGTAGAAGTGAGCTATGATTTTAAGAGTGAGAGAAAAGTAAAATTTGCTTACAGGACTTTGTCAGGTTTTGAGGAGATTGTGATAAAGGCTTTGTTAGGAAAGTAAGACGAAAGACTGAAGACCTGGAGACGATAGACAATACGCAGGGAAAATTTTTACTAGAATTGTTACACGGAGTATCACAGAGGACACACAGAGGTGCACGGAGAAAATACATGGCTCATTGCATCAAAGTTGTTTAATTAATCTTCTAAGGCTTTTAAACTTTTCTCTGTGGTTCTCTGTGAAAAACTCAGTGGTTCTCTGTGTCAGAAAATCTATTTGTTATTGTGGAAACCTAATTGAACAATAAAATATCTAATAATACAAAAAAATGAAATTTTATTTTTTAGCATGCATATCGATTGCGTTTATTTTTTCAGCATGTACCAGCACTTCAAACAAACCTGCTGATGACCTGGCAAAAAAAACCTGGGAGCAGATAGAAAAAGATGCCCGTGGTACAACAGCTACCATGCAATTGTGGATGGGTGGAAAAGATGGCGTAAAGTACATGAATGAATATGTAATTCCGACGCTGAAAGAGAAATATGGTATCGCTTTAAACCTTGTGCCGGGCCAGGGAAAGGAAATCATAGCAAGCATCATGAGTGAGAAAGAGGCAGGCAAAGAAATTGGGCAGGCCGACCTTGTTTGGATAAATGGAGAAACATTTTATCAACTACGACAGATAGACGGACTCTATGGTCCTTATAATAATTTACTGCCGAATATTAAATATGTAGACCTGGCTGATCCTATCATCGGCTACGATTTCCAGGAAGATATAAAAGGATATGAAACCCCCTGGAGCCGTGCTAATTTTTCTCTGATCCGGGACAGTGCAAAGATTCCTGTACCTCCAACAACAATTCCGGAATTTGAAGCGTATTGGAAAGCACATCCCGGTAGGTTTACCCTGGCTGAAGACTTCAGCGGTTTTACTTTATTAAAATCATGGCTGATAGAACTTGGAGGCGGCAGCAAACAACTGGACGGTCCATTTAATGAAGCCAAATACAATAAATATTCTAAACAACTCTGGGACTTCATCAACAGGAACAAAAAAAACTTCTGGAAAAATGGTGAAACTTTTCCTGCAAGCAATACAGTTGTGCAACAAATGTTTGCCAGTGGAGAACTGGATTTTGGGATGAGTTTTGGCAATGCGGATATTGACATTAAAATAAACGAAGGTGTCTTTCCGGCAACTGCAAGACCGTTTATACTTAGTGCAGGTTCTATACAAAATGCAAGCTATATTGGCATTCCATATAATTCAGGGAAAAAAGAAACAGCACTTGTGGTCATTAATTTTTTAATCTCTCCCGAAGCTCAGGCGGCTAAATCAAAACTGGAGTATACAGGATCCCGTTCTGTATTGGACATGGTTGCCTTATCTGCAGAACAAAAAAAATTGTTCGAAGAAAAAACAGGTGTTCGCTTTGCCATTGCTCCGGAAGTGCTTGCTGTAAAGGCAATCCGGGAACCGGTACCAGAATATATGATCAGGATAGCAGCAGATTTTAGAACCAATGTGATTCAGGCTCCATGATCGTCAGCCGTAAATACAGTATTTCTGCGCAGGGAATTTTATTCTTATTTACTGTGCTGCCATTAATTGGCGGTTTCGGATATGCACTGCTGTATAGTGTTGGTCTTACCGGTGTATTGAAAACAGGTTTTACTTTCAATCACTGGAAGCAGGTTTTTGCGAATGGAAATATTTTATCCTCTTTTGGCTACAGTGCGCTTATTGCTTTTGCAGCCATAATTATTTCTGTAGCCATGTCAATGTACACCGCTCTAAAACTACATCGCTTTTTAGAAAAAGATTTACTCAGTTACCTCATTTATATTCCATTGGCTTTTCCTGGAATTGTCGCTGCGTTTTTTGTTTTCCAGTTGTTCACAAAGTCTGGTATTGTTTCCCGTGTTTTCTATAAGATTGGATTGATTAATGACATTCAGTCTTTTCCTGATCTTGTAAATGACCGCTATGGTATCGGAATAATAACCGCATTTACACTGCTGATCTTTCCATTTTTTGTTTTGTTGTTTACCAATATTATCAAAAACGAAAGGCTGGAAGAATATAAACTTGCGGCCTCTACACTCAGTGCTACACCAGCCCAGGTATTGTGGCGTGTGAGTCTTCCGCTATTGTTGAGAAGAGCACTCCCTAATATTTTATTGTACTTCATTTTTATTTTTGGGGCTTTTGAAGTGCCGTTATTATTGGGCCGCAGCAATCCGGAAATGGTTTCTGTTCTTGCTGTAAGAAAGCTACAACGATTTGATCTGCTTGATCTTCCTCAAGGATATGCAGTGGCTGTTTTGTATAGCCTTGCCTCATTGTTAGTTATCTATTTTTTATTTAAAGCAAAAAACCGTGCTGATGAAAAATAGAAATCATCATATACTAAAGATCGTTTTGGCAATCCTTTGCATTGTCCCACCCTGCATTTTATTGTTGATGTCTTTTTTTGAAGTTTGGCCATTTCCACAATTGCTTCCTGATCGATTTAATGCAAAAGCCTGGGGATATATTTTCCAACCCGAGAACAGGGTTTCCACCTCCATTTTCACCAGCCTGATTATTGCATTAAGTGTTGCCTGCATTTCAGCACTGTTGGGCTTTTTCACCAGCATGGTGGTCGCCTACCATAAATATAAAAAAGGATTGTTGCTGCTTACTTATCTGCCATTCGTTTTGTCCCCGGTGATCTTTGCTGTCTGTCTTAAATATTATTTTATCAAGATGGGTCTCATCGGTACATTGTATGGTGTAATATTGGCGCAGTTGATTATTGCTTATCCGTATGCTACAATTGTTTTTACCGGTTTCTGGAACAACCGCATGCTCGATTTCCAAAAACTTGCACTCACGCTTGGTGCTACGCCGGGTTATATATTTTCCAAATTACTGGTGCCAATGGCTTTGCCCATGATGTTGGTAGTATTTTTTCAATGCTTTCTTATTTCCTGGTTTGAATACGGACTTACTTTAATCATTGGTTTTGGAAAAGTGGAAACGCTGACACTAAAAGTTTTTCAATACCTGGGAGAGGCAAATATTTTTTATGCTGCACTCAGCAGCAGCCTGCTTATATTGCCACCAATTATCTTACTTTGGATCAATAAGAAATTTATTTATAACAAAACTATTTAAGTGTTTTTAGAAGTTTCAGGTATAGCAAAATCTTTTGACGGAAGACCGGTATTACAGGATATCAACTTTCAGCTGCAGCACCATAAAACATTGAGTGTTCTTGGTAAAAGTGGCTGTGGAAAATCTACATTGCTCAAGATCATTGCCGGGCTGGAGCAGAAGGATAAGGGAAGTATTCTTTTGAATGAAAAAGAAATTTCGGCATTGCCGGCAAATGAAAGAACGATAGTTTATCTCTTCCAGGAAGCATTATTATTTCCACACCTTAGCATTGCAGGCAACCTGGCTTTCGGGCTTAAAGTACGGAAATGCAGCAAAGCAGAAATTTCAGAAAAAGTAGATGCAATTTTAACTCAACTAGAGCTTCAGAGTCATGCCAATAAAATGCCGCATCAACTCAGTGGTGGTCAAAAACAACGTGTGGCTTTTGGCCGTGCGTTAATATTAAATCCGCCACTTATTCTATTAGATGAACCCTTCAGCAGCCTTGATGTAGAAACACGAACAAGCATGCAGGAGTTGTATAAAAGAATAGCTGATGAATATAAGATCACTGCGCTGTTCGTGACCCACGACCTCAAAGAAGCCCTGATCATGGGTGACGAAATTTCCTATATGGAAAAAGGCATATTAAAATTATACGACTCCCAGGAAGCATTTATCAATGATGCAAGAACTGGCGTAAAGCAAGAAATAGATTTCTGGAACAGGTTGTAGTTGAATGACCTTGTGTGTGTCTAAATTTGGAGCCAATTATAGGGCTGCTAATCATGCCGACTTTTGAAAAACTTTGATCCGATATATGTCTTCCGAATAAAGAATACGAAGCCGATGACAAATAATAAAGACTTTAAAACAACTATCAGCAAGAACGAAAGCTGAGATTAAATTTGTTCAGCCGGCATGGATGCCCCTAGCAAGCTGGTGCTTATGGATGGTTTATTGGGCTAAGGTTTTGTTATTCATCTCCACATTAAAGTTCACTTTCGCACCTAAAGCACTAAAAACTTTTAGAACTGTTTCAAACCTGGCGTTTTTTACGCTGTTCTCTATTTTTGAGATTTGCGCTTTTTGCACGCCGACAAGTACGCCTAATTGTTCCTGTGTCAGGTTGCGTTCTTTGCGGGCTTGTTTAATGGCATGCCCTAACAAGTCGATACGCAATTCATTTTCAAATACTTCACGTTTTTCTGTGCCACGCTTGCCGATGTGCTTGTCTATCATCGTGTCAAGTCCTACTGCTTTATATTTATTTTCCATGTGATTTCGTTTTGTTTTCTAAGTATCCTTTTCTAACGGATTCTGCTTTTTTTATTTCTTTGGGTGGCGTTTTTTGGGTCTTTTTCAAGATGCCATGTGTGGCCACTACCAAAGTTTCGTTGTTGTTTACTGTGTCTCAAGGGGAAAGAGTCGGTATGATTTGCCATTGTAAAGCGTTCTGAACTCCCAAATAGAATCGCTTAGTTTTTTGAAAAGTTCATTGTCATTTACTACTTGCGCCTTTCTGATGTTATAGTAAATTTTCGCCCTGGCTATACCGTCAAGTTCTCTAAAAAATCAATTGCTTCAGGCAATAATTCAATGTCAAATCCTGGCTTCATTTCCAATTTTAAACAAAATTAAATATTTCCCCTTTAGGAAACAAGTGGTCAACCAATTTTAGCCATGTTGAGTGTGGTATTCAGTTCAATATTCCTTTACAGAAGTCTATCTGCCCTTTCCTCAATTTGTTCTATTATCAATTACTTTTATAGAATACATCTTGGCCAAGCCGCTTATTGTCTTTAAACAAATTAAAATAGCATAAGTAAGGGTAAAATTACATAAGCTTTTTTTTAAATGCATTTAAGTTAATACAGATGAAATATTTCAAAGCAAATATTTACTTAACAAAAAACGCCCCGCCGAAAAAAATTCAGCAGGGCGTTTTCTCCAAAGCAATGAAAAGACTTATTTAAAATCTTCAGCCTTCATTGGTTCATTCAATTTAATATCATTGGTAGTAAAAGTAAATTCCTGCCCCTGCGCACTTTGGGTAATGCTGTAAGGAAACATCACTTTTCCAACTTTTTTATAATCACTATAATTTAAAGTAATATCTACTGACGTTTCTCCCATGGTTGTGGTATATGAATCCTGTAACAATAAGCCAGTCTTTGTGCTGTATTGTTGCACATTAGTTTTTCCGCTCGGCATCACTACTTTCAACCTATAAGTTGGCTCTCCGTTTATTTTTCCGGCACCGAGGTAATCTAATTTATAATCAGATCCTGTGGTATAATACAGTTGAGGGAAAATTACTCTTTCGTCTTTTTGTTCTTTGATTTCATCCATGTCCATTTCTGCTTTCTGTCCCATCTGCGCATTATAACCATTGGTGCCATCAAAGGCTTTCTTAAATGCAACCATGTCTCCCATTTTCATTTCCTGAAGGGAGGCATATGGAAGCATTTCTTTAGAAACACCTGTAAGTGGCGTACCCATTGCTACCATAGATAAAGTACGGGTAACTGTATTTATTTTTTTCAATTCATCTTTTCCACCAATTGCTTTCAGGTAATCTTCAATGATAGAATAAGCTGATACTTTATCAGTAGTAAGTGCTGAGGCATCTGCGGAAACATCTTTAGGTGCATCTGTTACTGGTTCTGCATATATATCGTATTTCTTCATGGTATAACCAAGCCTCAGGAGCTGCGGCATGATCTTTTCAGCATTTCCTACGATCACAATCCGGCTGTTGGTATTACTCATGTAATCCCGGCTTACACGTTTAATGTCTTCCAGCGTTACTTCATTTATTTTTTGCAGGTAGGTTCTGTAATAATCTTTTGGCAGATTATTGATGAGGATATTACTGGCAAATCTTGCACTACGTGCCGGGTCTTCCATTCCCAATGCAAAGCTTCCATTGTATTTTGCTTTTACATCAGCAAGTTGTGTTTCAGTGATCTCACCATTGCGCATAGCATTGATCTCATTTACAATTTCAGCAACAGCACTATCTGCTTTGTCTGTTCTTACCTGTGCCGTAGCATTAAACATGGTTTGAAAACGGCTGCTGCCAAGACTGGAATAACTTCCGTAAGTAAAACCATGCTTCTCACGCAGGTTCATAAATAGTTTACTCTCTGCACCGCCACCAAGCATTTGGTTTGCGAGAAGAAGCGCAAAATAATCTTTGCCATTCATCGGGTTGGTCACCAGGTTGCCAACGTTTATTTGTGCCTGAACAGCCGTAGGCATATCTATAAAATTAATTTCTGATTTAGCAGGGTTTGGTACATCAGCAATAGAAGGCAATTCCAATTTTGTACCAGTCCAGTTTCCAAAATATTGCTCAGCAAGCTTTTTAGCAACCGCAGGTGTAATGTCTCCTACAAAAGTGAGGTAGCTACGGCTTGGGGTAACATAGTTTTTATATTCTTTTTTTATGTCGGCCAGGTTGATTCCTTTTACAGATTCCTCAGTGATAAATTCTCCCATCGCTGTATTTTTGCCATAACTCAAAGCATTGAGTGTACGGGAAGAAACAGCCTGCGCACTTTTCTCGGTATTTTTTAACCCGGTAAGTGTTTGATTTTTCAGCTTGGTCAGCGATTCTTCAGGGAAAGAAGGATTACGCATAGCATCTGCCATCAGCCCAAAAGCTTCAGGAAAATACCTGGTAAGTGCGCTTGCATATCCACCACCTGAAGAAACGTTTACGTTGGCTCCAATCTGGTCAACTGCCTTATCATACGCAGCTTTTGTTTTGGTTGTTGTACCTTCTTGCATCATAGCACCCATCAGCTGCATTACTCCTGCTTTTTCTCCTTCCTTAATGGGGCCTGCATCTATAATAAGTGATGCAGATATTTTTGGCAAACGGTGGTCTTCTACCACAAGAACAGTCATGCCATTAGATAAAGTATATGTCGCAGGATCTTTGAAAGTGATCACAGGTGCTGGGCCTGCTGCAGGTTTTTTTGACCGGTCTACTTTGCCCTGTGCAAATAATACCAGGCTGCTAAGCGTGAAACATGTAGCAAGCAAAAATATTTTTTTCATGTGTTTATTTTATTTTTTGTCACCCAAAGCGGCGGACAGAATGAATTTTTTTTCTTTTATTATTTCTCAAGAATTTATGGTTTTGCCGGACCTGATTTTGGACGACTTGTTTCGGGCAGATAATATAATAAGACCCTTTGGTTTGGATTCAGGTATTTTTTTGCAACTGCCATGATATCTTCTCTTGTTACTTTCCTGATCTCTTCCAGTTCTGTATTCAGGTGATTGGTATTGTTGTGAAAAGTAAAGCCAGCAGCCAGGTTTTCTGCAACACCAAGCATTTTGGTATTGGCACTGATAAATCCATCTTCTGCCTGGTTGCGCAATTTTTCAAATTCTGTTTCGCTGATCAGCACATTTTGCAGTTTTGCCACTTCCACGTCCATATCCATCAACACTGTATCAAGAGAGAAACCCATATTAGGAATAGCATAAGTAATGTAAGCACCATAATCTTCCAGGGCATAATTAAATGAACCCACCTGTAAAGCATTTTTTTTATCATCTACCATCTTGGTATACATCCTGCTGCTTTTGCCTCCACTAAGTACTGCTGATACTAGTTCAAGTGCTTTTGACTCCTGGCTTTTCATTCCCGGAATGCGGTAAGCAGCCATGATGGCTGGCAATTGTATATTCTGATCGTAAGCAGTATCTACTATTTGCTTTGTAATAGGCGCTTCAGTAAATTGTTTTTTTACTATAGCTTCTCCGCCTGGTATATCTCCAAAATAAGTTTCTACCAGCTTTTTGGTTTTGGCAATGTCTATATCACCCGCAATAACCAAGACAGCATTCTTTGGTATATAGAATTTTTTGTTGAATGCTTTAAATTCATCTAGCGTAGCTGCATCAAGATCGGCCATGCTACCAATCGGTATCCACCTGTAAGGATGGTTAGTGAATAAACGCTTGAATATTTCATTAATGAAATTTCCATAAGGTGAGTTATCATACCTTAATCTTTTTTCTTCTTTCACGACTTCGTTCTGTGTCTTCACACCAATTTCGTTTATTACCGGGTGCATCATACGCTCACTCTCCAGCCACAGGCCGGTAGCCAGCTGATTGCTTGGAAATACTTCGTAATAGAAAGTGCGGTCCTGGCTGGTATTGGCATTGTTTTGTCCACCATTACTGCTCACTATTTTCATGAACTCTCCTCTTGCAATATTTTCACTCCCTTCAAACAACAAATGCTCAAAGAAGTGCGCAAACCCTGTACGGTTGGTTTGTTCATCCTTACTACCTACGTGGTACATTACACTTACTACCACTACTGGTGCAGATTTATCCTGGTGTAAAATCACAGGCAAACCATTCTTTAGTTTGTACTCTGTGTAATCAATTTTTTGTGCTTTTGCCCCAGCTGATGCTACTATCAGCATAAGGCAAAGAATCTGTTTTTTCATTTATTGTGTATTTATTGATCCGTTTAATTGTAAAGAATAAAGAAGTATTTCTGATGATAAAGATTTCTAAGACGCTCAAAGATAAAGATTAGCCTATACTCCCGCAGGCCCTTCTGCTTTATTTTATAAGCGGTAAATTTTCATGAAGGATGGATTTGGGTAAAAACATAGTTTATAATTTTCTATAAGCCGTTTACACTTAAAAAATAATTTATATTGCTTTCATAAAAAACGACTGCTATGGCTTCAGAACAGGATTTCATCGATGCAATGAATAAAGGATATAGTTTTAAATCTGAAAGTGCACAAATTGGGTGTGCCATGCTGGATGGAAATGTGGTCAAAGAAGCGCCGGTAAATATTCCTTTCAAAACCCTCAACCGTCATGGGCTAATAGCTGGTGCGACAGGTACAGGTAAAACAAAAACATTGCAGGTATTGGCAGAGATACTTAGTGATGCAAGTATTCCTGTTCTCTTATTGGATATTAAAGGTGACCTCAGCGGGTTAGCTGCTGAAGGAATTTCCAACAGTAAGATAGAAGAGCGGTATAGTCTTATGGATATGAAATGGAAGGCTGAAAAATTTCCTACGGAAATACTAACCCTTACCGGCAAAGATGGCGTTCACCTCCGTGCTACAGTCAGTGAGTTTGGTCCGATTTTGCTATCCAAAATTCTTGGGCTTAATGATACCCAGTCAGGAGTTGTTTCCCTGATTTTTAAATATTGCGATGATAATGCACTTCCGCTTTTGGACCTCAAAGATTTTATTAAACTCCTGCAGTACATCACCAACGAAGGAAAAGAAGAAATAGAAAAACTATATGGTAAGATAAGTACCAGTAGCACCGGAACTATTCTACGTAAAGTGATAGAACTACAACAACAGGGAGCAGATATTTTTTTTGGTGAAAAAAGTTTTGAAGTAAATGACCTCATGCGTATTGGTGACGATGGACGGGGAATGATTAATATTCTGCGGGTAACAGACCTGCAGGATAAACCAAAACTATTTTCTACATTTTTATTGCAGATGCTGGCTGAGCTTTATGGAAGCTGCCCGGAAGAGGGCGACATGGACAAACCAAAACTGGTCATGTTCATAGATGAGGCTCACCTGGTTTTCCAGGAAGCGAGCAATGTGCTCCTGGAACAAATAGAAACAATCATTAAACTCATCAGAAGCAAAGGCATAGGTATTTATTTCTGTACACAGAATCCAATGGATGTTCCTGCTTCTGTTTTAGGCCAGTTGGGTTTAAAGATCCAACATGCTTTAAGGGCATTTACAGCAGCAGACAGAAAAACGATAAAACAAACTGCTGACAATTATCCTGAATCCGTTTTTTATAAAACCGAAGACCTGATTACCCAAATGGGAATTGGAGAAGCATTGATTAGCATTTTAAATGAAAAAGGAATACCTACTCCACTGGTACATACCATGCTTTTCAGCCCTCACAGCCGTATGGATATTCTAACTGACCAGGAATTGCAATCAGTAATGCAGGAAAGTAAATTGGTAAAAAAATATAACCATGTCATCGATAGTGAGAGTGCATATGAAATGCTACATGCGAAACTGGAAAATGCTGCTAAAAAAACCCCCGCTACGGTTCAGAACAAGAAAACCAAAGAAGAACCTTCCACGCTGGAAAAAATAGCCGGCAACACGGTGGTAAAATCTTTTATGAGAACGGCTGGAAATACAATCATCCGCAGCTTACTTGGATCCCTAGGACTAGGAGGAAGATCTACCAGGAAGAAGTTGTTTTAAACAGTTTATCCACATTTCCACATACGAATCGGCCTTTTTTCAATTTTTGAAATATTTTTTTTTATTTAATGCGTTGAAACGCTCGTTCATATCTTGTTGTTTTTCATACAATTGTAAATGTTTCTTTCTTTCTTATATTTTATGTAGTCTAAATCCTACAAAAAAACCGGCGAAAGTTTGCATAATTAAATATTAGGTTCTATCTTGTGCTCGGTTTTTCATAGGATATTGGATTTTAGAGCGGGACTAGATTTTTATCTTGGTCCCTTTTTTTTGCCCTTACTTTCCAACTTTCTCTACCGTGTACAATAACCCTTTGTCCATTCATGCTATACTTTACTGCAATGATCAATATAGATATTGAATGATATTTCTTCAATTTTGGCCAAAACCACATTATAGTTTCGATTAATTACAAACTTGTTCATAACTAAAATAATTGAGTCAATATCAAGGCTTCTATAGGATTTCTACTTTACTATATGTGCAACTATCACATTTGCATGTAGTTGTGCTATTAAGTCGCCAGGAAATTTTGCCTTGAAATGGTTTCTGCATCTGGTATTATTAGCTTAAAATATTTCATGTAGAACAAATTCTACAAAAAAACTGTAAAAAGTTTGGTTAATTAAATTTGAGCTCTTATCTTGTGCTCGGTTTTTCATAGGATATTGGATTTTAGAGCGGGGCTAGATTTTTATCTCGGTCCCTTTTTTTTGCCTTTTCGGTCCAGTTTTTTCTAATCCTGTACATTTCACTTTTTATTTAATACCAGTTTTTTCAGCTATTAGGTAGTGTAAAGAATCTCAAATTCCTTCAATTTTGGCAAAAAGCCTCATTCTAGTCTCCGATACTTACTAAGTTTTTCGTATTTAAAGGAACAACCTTTTCTTATTTCTTCTAAAGGTTTTTTACTTTTGTCTTCTACGCAACTTCCAGAGATCCAAAATCTTATGTGATAAAGAATCACCAAAATAGTTTGCTTTGAAAAGGTTTCTGAAGTCGTTTTTATCTCTCCCTTATATTACATGTAGTGGAAATTCTACAAAAAAACCGTCAAAAGTTTGCATAATTAAATTTGAGATCCTAACTTGTGCTCGGTTTTTCATAGGATATTGGATTTTAGAGCGGGGCTAGATTTTTATCTCGGTCCCTTTTTTTTTGCCTTTTCGGTCCAGTTTTTTCTAATCCTTTACAATTTCCCTTTTTCTTTAATACCAGGTTTTTCAGCTATTAGGTAGTATAATGTATCCCGAACTCCTTAAATTTTGGCATAAAGCCTCATACTAGTCTCCGATGCTTACTAAGTTTTTCCTATTTATGGAAACAATTCTTTTCTTATTTTCTTCTAAAGCATTTTCGCTTTTGTCTTCTACGCAACTATCAGAGATCCAACATCTTCTGTGTTAAGAGAATCACCAAAATAGTTTGCTTAGAAAAGGTATTTGAAGTCGCATTTATCTCTGGCTATATTACATGTAGTGGAAATTCTACAAAAAAACCGTCAAAAGTTTGCATAATTAAATTTTAGATCCTATCTTGTGCTCGGTTTTTCATAGGATATTGGATTTTAGAGCGGGGCTAGATTTTTATCTCGGTCCCTTTTTTTTTGCCTTTTCTTTCCAGTTTTCACTGACCATGTACAATTCCCCTGCTCCTTTAATAATATATTTTTCGGCAATCAGGTAGTGTAAAGTATCCCAAATCAATTTTGTATTATATCCTTTCAGTTTGGGTAAAAGCCTTATTGTAGTTTCCGATTGCTCACTAAGTATGTCCATAATTAATGGAACTAATTCTTTCCTTAATTCTTCTGTACGCTTTTCTCTTTTCTCTTCTATGCAACTATCGCAAATCCCACATCTTTTGTTTACAGGATCACCAAAATAATTTGCTATGAAAAGATTTCTGCATTCAGTTTTATTCCTGAGGTAGGCAATAATTGCCCGGATCCTTTCTTCGAAGAATTTTTTTCTTTCATGCAATTGATGAATATTTATCCTGAAAGCATCTTTATACATTCTATTCTGCAGTAAGTATACCTGCTGCTGATCGGATGCAGGTGCATACTGTATCATTCCTTTCTGGTGAAGTAGTTTAAGGTTTTCTTTTACCTGCTCAATAGGTCGTTGCATGAACTTTGCCAACAGGCTTTCATAAATCGTAGAAGTGTAGTCAAAGATCCCTTCATAACTCCGCAGAAGTGCCTTAGCTACCGGCTCCAGATCCGGATCTGAGTGATACAATTCTGCAATGTCTTCCTTTGAGCAAGTAAAGCTTACGGAAGATGGTTTAAAAAAAACTTCATTGTAACTAATCAATCCTTCATCACCCAGTGCTTTAATAGCATAGGTAGCTTCCAGAATATTCAGGTTAAAATACCGGGCAAAAGAAGCCAGGTCAAAACTATGGGCACTATCTGCACCTGCGCCTGCTGCTATTTTCAGGTTGTTCATCAGGGCTGTGTACACCTGTTTGATATACGCTTCCTCCGGGAACTTTAACGGGATCTTATTTAGCAATGCGGCAATGTCAGTTTCTTCAAAAAGCATGACAGCATAAGCCCTGTTTCCATCCCGGCCTGCCCTTCCTGCCTCCTGGTAATAATTTTCCAAACTTTCCGGAACATCATAATGCAGCACAAGCCTTACGTTGGGTTTATCTATACCCATACCAAATGCATTGGTACATACAATGCACGCAGTTTCATTCTTCAGCCATTTTTCCTGAACCAAACTCCGTTGGCTGGTTTCTAATCCTGCATGATAATAATCTGCTGAGATATCATTCATTTTTAGCAAGGCTGCTATCTCCTGTGTGGCCTTCCTGCTTTTACAATACACCAATGAAGAACCGGGAACTGATTTTAAAACCTCCAACATTTTTTTCTTTCTTGCCTCCGGCGAAAAAATACTGTAAGAAATATTATCCCTGATAAAGGATTGAGTAAATACTTTTTTTTCTATCCCAAAAGATAACCTTGTACAGATATCTTCCTGTACTTCCGGTGTAGCAGAAGCGGTAACAGCTATTACATTAACACCCGGCAAATGCTCACGAAGTGCTGCTATGCGTAAATAAGAGGGACGGAAATCATACCCCCATTGGGAGATACAATGAGCTTCGTCCACCACGATCAGAGAAGGTTTTATGGCCGGTAAAAATTCCAGGAAAAGATCTGTTTCCAAACGCTCAGGAGAAACATATAAAAATTTATAATCGCCAAAGGCAGCATTCTGAAGTGTTTTTTTCACCTCCATATAATGCATCCCGCTATATACAGATAGTGCGCCTATCCCTTTTCGGTGTAAGGCTTCCACCTGGTCTTTAATAAGAGCAATAAGTGGGCTTATAACGAGGCATATTCCTTCTGTAAGCATAGCGGGCACCTGGTAGCAAACTGATTTGCCACCACCCGTGGGAAGCAAGGCCAGGACATCATGTTTTTGAACAACTGCTTCTATAATTTCTTCCTGTAGCGGACGGAATTCATTGTGTCCCCAATAGGTTTGTAATATTTGAAGCGCAGATGGCAAGAGAATGTTTTAATGAAGATGTATTATATAACTTTTTTCACAAACAGCCTTACAGAGTTTACACCAAGTACAACATCACTCAGGCCCATGGCAAGTGCAGCAAAAGCTGGTGTAAGAAAGCCAAATGCAGCAATTGGAATAGCTATTATATTATAGGCAAATGCCCAGAATAGGTTTTGTTTAATAGTAATATTGGTGTGCTTACCAAGACCCATAGCTGTTGGTAGATTTTGTAGCCCGTTGTTCACCAGCACAACATCCGCAGTTTGCATGGCTAATTGAGAAGCTTCACTCAAGGAAATGCCGAGCGTTGCTTTTGCCAGGGCTGGCGCATCATTGATTCCATCACCCACCATAGCGGTTGGAGTAAGGTTATTTAATTCTGCTACTTTTTTTAATTTTTCTTCAGGGCTGCATTCAGCAATAACCTGGTCTATTCCTAATTCTGCTGCCACTTTTTCTGCTTTAGACTGCTTATCTCCTGTGAGCATTATGGTAATGATATTCTTTTCCCGGAACCATTGAATTACTTCTTTAGCTTCACTCCTGATATTATCTCCCAAATCTATCCATCCTTTTATTTCATCATTTACTGAAAGAAAAATATTATGCTCTTTGGTGCCTGCATCATTTGTAAATGAAGCAGAACCAAGTTTATATACATTTCCCTTATCATCCAAAGCCAGCATGCCTTTCCCTTTTACTTCTTCTATTTTTTTCCAGCGTAGCGGTGTTTTAGATTTCCATACTTCAGCAACTGCAGAGGCTAACGGATGACTGGAATATTTTTCCATGGAAAATACAATATGCTTAAATTTTTCTTCCTCTATTGTAGTATGAAAATTTTGGATCACAAATTTTCCCGTGGTGAGTGTACCCGTCTTGTCAAAAACAACCTGGGTGATATTTTTAAAATTCTCCAGGCTTGTTGCATTGCGAAATAGTATACCTTTTTTAGCCGCACGGCCAAGTCCTACTGCAATGGCTGCAGGTGTGGCCAGGCCCATAGCACAGGGGCAGGAAATCACCAGCACTGCAATACTACGCATCAGTGCATCGCTTCCTTGTATATTAAAAACAAAATAACTGAGCAGAAATGTAAGTGCTGCGATACCTATTACCACGGGAACAAAAATGGCGCTTATGCGATCAGCAAGTTTTTGCATCGGTGGTTTTTCTGCCTGTGCATGCTGCACCATTTTAATGATGGATGAAAGCACAGTATCCTTCCCGGCAGCTGTTACCTGGGCTTTTAAAATACCCGAGTATAGCACGCTTCCACCAATAATAATATCTTTTTTTTCTTTGTACAACGGTTCAGATTCCCCGGTGAGAATAGCTTCGTTTACCATAGCATCACCCCATAAAATTTTACAATCAGCCGGAACCTGCTCACCAGTTTTTATTAGGACAAGGTCTCCGGATTTAAGCTGGCTGTTCTCTATCGGAAATATTTGCTCTTCATGGTTTTCATCAAAAGCAATCATATTGGCCACTACTTTTTGCTTTTTCACCAAAGACTTTAAAGCTTTTTGTGTGGCATTTACTGATCTTTCTTCCAGGTAATTTCCCATGAATACCAGCGTGATGATGGTTGCTGTTGTTTCGAAAAACAGGTAATCATTTCCCAGCTGAAGGATTGCTCCCGTAAGGCTATATATAAACGCAGCAAGCGCTCCAATGGTAATCAGCACATCCATGTTCGGTACTCCATTCTTCAAACTCTTCACTGCACTTCTCCCAAAGAAATACATACCAACTATAAACACAGGTAAGCATAAAACAAGTTGCACCCAGGGATTCATGAGCCAATGCAAGTCGACCATGCCATGAAACATATGGAGTAATAAAATTGCTGTAAATGGTAAAGTGAAAAGGAAACGTTGCTTATTGTTGTGCAAAAACTTTTTAGACGGCTGCTGTGTGCCTAATGTTTCGTCCACCACAGTGTAACCCATGGTAGAAATTCCTTTCTTAATATTGCTGAGAGAAAAATTGGGATCTGCCATAAAGGATACAGCCCCATCTATAGGATTCACTTTTACCTGTTCTAATCCTTCTTTTTGTAAATATTTTGTAACACTTAACGCACAGTTACTACAAGTCATTCCTTCTACCTGTAAGTCTACTTTTTCCATTTGTAAATGTAAAAAATCTTAGGGGGATATGGTTTCCCATTTGAGAAAATTAACGTGGTAGGGATTCTACCTGATCAAAAGAATTCAAACCCGATATCATTACGATAATACATTCCTTCAAAATTTATTTTATTAAGTGCCTTTCGACTCAGTTCTGTAGCTTCTTCAATATTTTCAGCCAGCGTTACAGCAACCAAAACCCTTCCTCCATTCGTCAATATCTCTGTGTTTTTTTCTATGGTACCGGCATGAAACATAAGCTGAGAATCAGAAAACTCCAGTCCGGTTATCGTTTTATTTTTCTGGTAATCTCCCGGGTATCCACCGCTAACCGCCACGATTGCGGCTGCTGCTTTTGAATCGATTTCTACTTTTATATTTTTTAATTTCCTATTTGCTGTTGCTTCAAATAATTCCACCAGGTCATTTTTTAACCTCGGAATTACCACCTCTGTTTCGGGGTCACCAAGACGACAATTATATTCTATCACTTTAGCAGCTTCATCTTCTACAATCAATCCGATAAAAATAATTCCGCAGTAATCTATTTGTTCTTTTTGTAATCCGCTGATGGTTGGCTCTACAACTTCTTTGAGAATTTTAGCCTTAAGTTCTTCATTAAAAAAGGGCACCGGGCTGATAGCTCCCATTCCTCCTGTGTTCAGGCCTGTATCTCCTTCTCCTATCTTTTTATAATCTTTTGCTTCAGGCAAGAGCACATAATCAGTACCATCAGTCAATACAAAAATGCTCATTTCTATCCCGGTAAGAAATTCTTCCACAACAACTTTTGTTCCGGCACTGCCAAATTTTGCAGACTTTATCATTGCTTCAAATTCTATTTGTGCTTCTTCATGGGTCTGACAAATCAGCACTCCTTTACCTGCAGCAAGCCCATCCGCTTTTAATACAACCGGCAGGCTATGCTGTTGAAGGTATTTTTTTCCTTCCTCAAAATTTTTTTCAGTAAAACTTGCATAAGCTGCAGTAGGAATACCATATTGTTTCATGAAGGCTTTTGAGAAATCTTTACTTCCTTCCAGTTGTGCTCCTTCTTTTCCCGGACCAATGATGAGTATATTTTTTAATTCTTCTCTTTCTTCAAAATAATTTCGAATACCTTTTACCAAAGGTTCTTCGGGACCCACCACAAGCATATCAATTTCTTCATCAGAACATGCTTTGGCGATCGCTTCAAAATCATTTACAGAAATCTCAAGATTTGTTCCTACACCAACAGTACCGGCATTTCCCGGAGCTATAAACAGGTTACTGCATTTGTTACTTTGCTTAAGTTTCCACGCCAGTGCATGTTCACGGCCGCCGCTGCCAAGAAGAAGTATATTCATGCCGGCAAAGTAAAAAGAAAAAACTCAATCCTCAGGCTTATCTGTTGTATGTTTTAGTCAGTAACGAGGTAATGGCTAATTTTTTCATATACCTCGGGAGTAATGGTCATGATATTTCTCAGGTCTTCTATTTTTTTAAAATCGCCGTGTTGTGTTCTGTATGCAACAATGATCTTAGCCAGTTGCCAACGTATGTAAGGATGTTCTTTTAATACTTCTTCAGTAACGCTGTTTACATTTATTTTTTTTACAGCAGCAGGATCTGCATTCAGGTAAGGAAGAATTTTCTGGTAAGTACTGTCAGGTAGTCCAAATGTCTCAGCCACTTGTGTTACACTGTAAAAACCACCAAGCCTGTCCCGGAATTTTGTAATTCTCCTGGCATATCCCGGACCGATACCCGGCAGTGAAGCAAAGGCAATTGTATCTGCACCATTGATATTTATAAATTCTGTTTTCTTTTTTTCGTATCGGGGATATTCTTCTTTAAAGGTGGATGAATAGGTTTCAGGGTAGTTGTTTGTTTGCACTGCTATTTGCGCATACGGAATAAGCTGTGCTGCTTTTTCGGGGCTGATTCCCCATATTTTTTTAATGTCTTCAGGTTTCCGAAACTTACCCCCTTTACTAATATATTTTTGTATAGATAAAGCAGTTTTTTCTTTTACGCCAAGGTTCTTCCAGCCTTCAACAGATAATGTATTTGGATCAAAACTGAATAAAGCTGCCTGCATATTTTCCTTCTGGGAAATATATTGGTTTGATGCATTGTAGGATTGATAAGGTCGCTGATCGTAAGCTGTTTCGTTTTTAAATGAAGTATCTTTTTGCAAAGATTCCAGGGCTGCTATCTGGGCAGAATAATCTTCTGGTTTACTTTCTTTTTTTGTACTGTAATAATGCCAGGCATAAGGCCCGACAGTAACTGCTAAGGCAATAAAAATAATGAAAAGGGTTCCTCTTCTTTCCCTGAGGTTAAAATACAAGGGTTCTTCACGTATCGTTTTTCCCATAGTTAGCAGATTTAGGTGAGGGAATGGCGTATGAAGAAATAAATGTAAGAATTAAAGTTCAATCTTCAAACCATCAAAAGCGAGATGTTTTCCTGGTGGCAGGGTCATAGAAACCTCGTAGTGTTTGCCCATTTGGTGGCTGAGGTGTGTGAAGTAGGTTTCAGGAATATGCAACTCATCCGATAATGCAATTGCTTCTTCAAGTGTGTAATGAGAAATATGTTTTTCTTTTCTCAAGGCATTTAATACAAGCACCTTGCTCCCTTTGATTAGGTCCTTCTCAGTTTCGCCGATATAATTTGCATCCGTTACGTAAGTAAAATCTCCGATCCTAAAACCCAGGACCGGCATATTCATATGCATTACTGTAAAAGGGATCACTTTGATGTCCCCAATCTGAAATGGAGTATCCTGGATTTGAACAACGTTGATATCAGGAATGCCGGGGTATTTTTTTTCGGCAAATATGTATGCGAATTCTCTTTTTAGTGCCTGTATGGTCAATTCATTTGCAAACACATCAACAGCACAATGCTGGAAAAAATTGAATGCTCTTATATCATCAAGCCCGGCCACATGGTCTTTGTGTGGATGGGTAAAAACCACAGCATCTAGTTTTTTTACATGCTCACGCAGCATCTGGTAGCGGAAATCGGGCGTGGTATCTATTACAATCGAGGTATTGGCTGTTTGCACCATCACACTAGTACGGAGCCGATTGTCTTTAGGATCTGGAGATGTACACACTTCGCAACCACAGGCAATCATAGGAACCCCACTACTGGTTCCTGTACCGAGAAATGTTATTTGTAAAGGATTGTGCATATGTAATTAAGACCCTCCGGCCCCCCCGGCCCCCAAAGGGGGGGGTTTACCAAGCGGCTGGTATGGCAATATTAATAAAATTATCAGAGGTCTAAGACCAAAATAAATTTAAACAACTTTTAATGGTAACATTGAGAGTTACCCCCCCTTGGGGGGCAGGGGGGCTACTTATCCCGCCTGCGCCAGCGTTATTATTTCGCTGTACAACTTTTGGCTTTCATGGGTAAGCTTATCAAAATCCAGTTCCAGCTGGGGAATAAGATCGACCATCGTATTGATACGGCCTTCGGTTTGTAAAAACTTATTAAGCACTATTACTTTTTTTTCCTGCAGTATGCAATAGCCACTTTGAAAATTGCCACGTTCATACCTGATGATATAACCGCAATTTTCAACGATAGTTTCTATTTTATCTAAAGTATGTTGTGTAAATTTCATTATTCAATTCAAAAAATGATCCGATGCAACTTGCATCAGATATATGATAATCAAAAAAAACCTTCTCCACAAGCTGTGGATATTCTGAGAGACTGGAGAAGGGAGACTAGAGACGATAGACTTTTAGACAGTAGACTAAAAACCTGAAAGTTTATCATTTGATCTTTATAAATGATCTAAACTTCTAAACCCTAACCTTTCTAAACCTTCTAAACTGTCTAAACTTCTAAACTCTAATGCCATAAACTCACTTACTCGTCATCCTAACCACAGGCACGATCATTTCTTCCAGGCTTACACCTCCATGTTGAAATGTATTGCGGTAATAATTTACAAAATGATTGTAATTATTTGGATAACAGAGGAAGATATCCCCTTTGGCAAAAATGAAACTGCTGTTTACATTTGGTACCGGTAAACCTGCTTCTTTGGGGTCTTTAAATGCAAGAACATCTTTCTCATCATAATTCAGGTTTCTGCCATGCTTATAACGGAGATTTGCAGTCGTTGCTTTGTCTCCTATTACTTTTGCCGGCGTTTTTACCCTCGTGGTTCCATGGTCAGTTGCTACTATAACGTTTACAGGCTTATTAGCTATTTTTTTCAAAGCCAGGTGTAGCGGACTATGCTCAAACCAGCTCTGTGTAAGACTTCTATAACTTATTTCATCCCCTGCGAGCTCTTTCAAAACTTCCATTTCTGTTCTTGCATGGCTGAGCATATCCACAAAATTGTACACGATCACATTCAGGTCATTGTTCATCAGGTTGTGCATATTATCTACCAGTTTCTGTCCATCATGGTTATTGGTGATCTTAGTATATGAAATCTTAAGGTCAGCTTTGCCCAGCCTGTTCAGGTTCTCTTTTAGAAAAAACTCCTCGAATAAATTCTTACCTCCATCCTCATCATCATTCTTCCATTCTTCCTTGTGCATTTTTTCTATATCTATTGGTAACATACCAGAGAAAATAGCATTACGGGCATATTGTGTTGCCGTTGGCAGAATAGAATAAAATGTTTCTTCTTCCAGTATCCGGAAACTTTCTGCAAAAATTGGTTGAATAGATTTCCACTGATCGTAGCGGAGATTATCAATTAATATGAAGAACAAAGGCGTGCCTTTTTGCAAATGTGGCAGCACTTTGAATTGCAACAAAGTGTGACTCATAATGGGTGCTTCCGTACTTTTTGGCGACACCCAGGAGGCGTAATTCTTACTGATGAATTTAAAAAATTCTGTATTTGCTTCCTGTTTTTGGGTGTGAAAAACTTCCTGCATTTCCGGGCTCTCACTTTTCTCCATTTCCAGCTCCCAGTACACCAGTTTTTTATATAAATCCATCCATTCATTATAATTCGGGCTGTCATTCAGGGCCATAAAAAGATTACGAAAATCCTGCTGGTAAGCTGAAGTGGTTTTCTCTGCTACCAGCCTTTTATTATCTATCAGCTTTTTTAATGAAAGCAATACCTGGTTTGGGTTTACAGGCTTTATCAGGTAATCGCTGATCTGGCTGCCTATAGCTTCATCCATTATATTTTCTGCTTCGTTCTTTGTGATCAGTACGACAGGCACGTTGCTGTTGATCTCTTTGATTTGCTGCAACGTTTGCAACCCTGTAAGACCTGGCATACTTTCATCCATCAACACGACATCCACCACATTTGATTTGACAAATTCTACAGCATCAAAGCCGTTTGTTTTTGTGGTTACTTCGTATCCTTTATTTTCCAGGAACATAATCTGAGAATTAAGACTATCTATCTCATCATCTACCCAAAGTATTTTATTTGCCGTCATATTTATCTTTGATTTTGTTGCGTTAAAGGTTTTGTTGAGGTGCCTACAAATTTAATTTTTTAATCACAGGGTAGTAATGATTGTATAGCTTTGTATATCTTTTAACACAAAATAGCGAAAGGGCTTCTTTCCTTTACAAATTCAAACAAAAAATTTTTTGCGAAAAATAATTAACGATCCTGTCTACGGTTTTATCACCATCAATGATCCACTGATCATGCAGGTGATCAGTCATCCGTTTTATCAGCGATTGAGAAGAATAAGCCAGATGGCGCTTGCCAGCCTTGTCTATCCGGGTGCAGTGCATAGCCGGTTACACCATTCTTTGGGTGCGTATCATCTTATGTGCAATGCACTCACTGAGCTTTGTAACAAGGGTACAGAAATCACAGAAGATGAATGCCGCTCTGCAAAAATTGCCATCCTTTTGCATGATGTTGGCCATGGACCCTACTCACACGCATTGGAGCATACACTTGCTGTAGGTATGCACCATGAAGAGATTTCCCGCCTCATTATGGAGGAAATGAATAAGCAGTTTGGTGGCGCTTTGCAACAGGCTATTGATATTTTTAACGGTGTGCATCCAAAAAAATTCCTGCATCAATTGGTAAGTGGACAACTGGATGTAGATAGGATGGACTACCTGACGAGAGACAGTTTTTTTAGTGGTGTAAATGAAGGCACAATAGGCTACGACCGCATCCTTAAAATGCTGATAGTGCATGATGGTCAATTAATGGTAGAAGAAAAGGCGATCTACAGTATAGAAAAATTTCTTGTTGCCCGCAGGCTGATGTACTGGCAGGTATACCTGCACAAAACTGTGCTCAGCGGAGAACAAATGCTTCGGCAGATCATAAGAAGAGCCAGGCTAATACATGCAAGTTGTTCTGGCCCACTCAATGACCTGATCAATAAAAACCTGAAAGAGGTAACACTGGAGCAGTTTTGTTCTATTGACGATATAGATGTAATGATGGCAATAAAAAACTGGTGCCTGCATCCTGATAAAATTTTATCTTTTCTCTGCAATGGAATTATCAACCGGAGATTGCTAAAAGTAAAATACAGTTCTGCCCCGGTAAACCCTGAAATATTAACTGAGCAAAAACAGAGAGTAAAAGAAAAATTTGAGCTGAGTGAAGAAGAAACGAATTGGCTGGTATTTACAGGAGAGGCGCTTAGCAACACCTATAATTTTGAAAACGAGCAAATAAATATTTTATTTAAAGACGGATCAGTGAGGAATATTGCAACTGTAGATGATGCCCTCATTCATCAAAACCTGAAAGGCAACATTAAAAAATATTACATTTGTTACCCGGAGTGATTAGGATCATTTACAAATAAACCGATATGGATTTTACTGCTGCTCAAATAGCAACACTCATCAATGGAAAAGTAGAAGGCAATGCCGGGATTGCTGTAAACAGTTTTGGTAAAATAGAAGAAGCGGGTATTGATCAACTAAGTTTTCTTGCTAATCCGAAATACGAGGATTATTTATACAGTACAAAGGCATCTATTATAATTGTAAATGAAAGCCAGGTATTAAAGCAACCAATTTCTGCAACCTTGATCCGGGTCAAGGATGCTTACAGTGCTTTTGCTACGCTACTGGACAAATATCAATTGCTGAAAACCCAGCAACTTACCGGGATACAGCAACCGGCTTATATTCATGCGACAGCCAAAATTGGAGAGAATGTTTTCATAGGCGCATTTGCCTATGTTGGAGAAAATGTAATATTAGCAGATGGCGTAAAAATATTTCCACAGGTATACCTGGGAAATAATGTAGCCATTGATAAAGACACCATCATACATGCCGGAGTAAAGATTTACCACGATACACAGATAGGTAGCCGTGTGGTAATACATAGTGGAACTGTAATAGGAAGTGACGGTTTTGGCTATGCGCCACAGGCAGATGGCACCCTAAAAAAAGTACCACAGATCGGAAATGTAGTTATAGAAAACAGGGTGGAGATAGGTGCTAATGCTACTATAGACAGGGCTACAATAGGAAGTACAATTATAAGAGAAGGAGCCAAGTTGGATAACCTTCTTCAGATTGCACATAATGTAGAAGTAGGGAACAATACAGTAATTGCTGCCCAGTCAGGAGTGAGCGGTAGTACCAAGATCGGAAAAAATGCCATGATTGGTGGCCAGGTAGGAATCGTTGGCCATTTGCACATAGCAGACGGCAGTAAAATAAATGCTCAAAGTGGCGTAAGCAAATCAATTAAAATACCAAACCAGGCAGTAACCGGTTCTCCGGCATATGATTATTCTCAGGCGCTGCGCAGCCAGGCGCTTACACGCAAGCTTCCGGAAATGGAGAAAAGATTGTTGGAATTAGAGAAACTGGTAGAGGAATTGAGGAAGGATAAATAAACACCATTGGTTCTTTTAAACCAATGATTTATTTATAGATTTGAATAGATGAAAACATCAGAAATAAATACAACAATTGTTGATGGGTATGCAAAACTGCTTGACCAACTTACTACAGATACAAAACTAGATTTGATTAGTAAACTTACATCTTCTGTTAAAGAAGATCTCTTAAATAGAAAGTCGACTTTTGATAAATCATTTGGAGCATTTGAATCTGAGAAAACTGCTGAAGAAATAATTAATGAGATCAGAAGCAGCAGACAATCAACCCGGCAAATAGAATCTTTGTGAATAGATACCTTAGACACGAATATTGCTATTTTCTACATGAAAGGGAGATTTGAGTTAAATAAAAAATTTAAAACTCATACAATTAATCAACTTTTTATCTCTGAAATCACTTTAGCTGAATTAAAATTTGGAATAGAGAAAAGTGATAAACCCAGAAAAAACACAATTGCCCTTAATAATTTTTTAGAAGGTGTTCAAGTACTACCCATATTTTTTTCTCTTGACCTTTACGCAAAAGAAAAAGCAAGATTACAGAAAGCAGGAGTAGGTATAGATTATTTTGATCTGCTTATAGGAGTTACCTCTGTTGCGCACAACTTAATAATGGTGACAAACAATACCAATCATTTTAAAAGGATTACAAATATTAAACTAGAAGACTGGTCTATAGTTGCTTAATGTAGTTTACATACTCCAACTCATCTCTCCACTTTTCTCATCTTTAATATTAATACCCAAAGCAGCCAACTCATTTCTTATCCTATCGCTGGTTACAAAATCCTTATTTTTTTTTGCCTGTTTGCGCATCTCTAACATCAACTGCATTACTGCTCCTAAAGTCTTGTCTTTTCCGGCAGTTTCTGCTTTTAGCCCCATGATATCTTCCAGGAATATTTTGAACTTTTGTTTCATCAACAGCAGCGTAGCTGCACTCAATGCTCCGGGAATAATGTGGCCGTCTTTCAATGAATTAATGATGGGTGCCAGCTCAAACATATTTGCAATAACCCGCGGTGTACCCAGGTCATCATTCATAAATACATCAAATTCCTGCAGCCAGTTATTCACTTTTGCATCCAGTACTTCATCGAAACTCGGATGCACTTCTACTATTGGCAATGCCTGCAGGTTTTCATACGCTTCCCACAAACGCTTATATGCTTTTTCACTTGCTGCCAGTGCTTCGCTGCTAAAATCCAGGGTACTTCTGTAATGACTTTGCAATATAAAAAACCTAACAGTCATAGGGCTGAAAGCCTGCGTGAGTAGGGGATGATCTCCGCTAAACAATTCTGTGAGCTTGATCACATTATTATAGCTCTTACCCATTTTTCGGCCCTCTAACGTGATCATGTTATTGTGCATCCAATACCTTACCGGAGCAACATCATTGCAGATGGTACTTTGCGCTATTTCACTTTCATGATGCGGAAATTGCAAATCCATTCCACCACCGTGAATATCGAAAGTGGCACCAAGGTATTTAGTCGCCATAGCAGAACATTCTATGTGCCAGCCGGGAAAACCAACACCCCAGGGACTTGTCCAGCGCATAATATGTGTGGGTGTGGCAGCTTTCCATAAAGCAAAATCTGCAGCATTTCTTTTTTCATCCTGCCCCTGCAGGTCACGGGTATTTTGAAGCAGGTCTTCTACCACACGGCCACTTAATGTGCCGTAGTCATGCCCTTCGGCATATTTACTTACATCAAAATATACCGACCCATTTACTTCATAAGCATAGCCTTCATCAATTATCTTTTTGATCATATCAATCTGTTCAACGATATGTCCGGTTGCAGTTGGTTCTATACTCGGAGGAAGCGTATTGAATTCTGCCATGGCCCAATGAAACAAGTTGGTGTATTTCTGTACCAGTTCCATTGGTTCCATTTTTTCCAGCAGGGCTTTTTTACTCACTTTATCTTCAGCCTCTTTACCTTCTTCTTCAAAATGACCGGCATCTGTAATGTTTCGCACATAGCGTACTTTGTAACCAAGGTGTTGCAGGTAGCGAAATACGATATCAAAAGTAACGTATGGCCTGGCATGGCCAAGATGACTTTCGCCGCTCACTGTAGGTCCGCAAACATACATACCGACGTGGCCTGGCGTTACAGGTACAAATGCTTCTTTGGTTCGGGTATATGAGTTATATATATGATAAGACATAAGTAAAATTTTAGCCGCTGTTTAGGAAAACAGCAAAAGAAAAAAAATAAAATTACGGAAAGGAAATCGATCGACACAAAAGAGGACCTGGTTGTGCCGGGTATTAGCAACAACAACAATAAGGCCTATTGATATGAAGTAGAAAATTCATTGTAAAAACAAATGTAGCGTTTTTCTAATAAAAATTAATTTATACCTCTAACTACATTAAGGCTTCTAAAATTTCACCTGTATTATATCCTTCAAATGCAATTTTTTTCACAGCCACGTTTACTTCCCTGTTTTTTAGCGCCTTGCTATAAACCTTATCATAGTATTGCAACAAGATATCAAAGCATAATTCCATCTCCCCTGCATCAAGCAGTTGCAGCGCCAGCTTTGTTTGTAAAGGGCCGAGCCTCTTACTAATCCTTTTAATATTTTCTACCAGGTGTTCATCAGGTGTTTTACTATATTCTTCCACTATTCTTTTTAGTCGTTCCACAAAGGAAATTTCTAAAAAATAAACAGGACTTTGCCGCATAGTTTCCCAGAATTCATTTGGGATGATCAGGTTACCGATTCTTTGACTTTCATCTTCCAGCCAAAAAGGTTTTCCTTGTAATTCCCTCAATTCTTTGCCCAACAAATTCTCAAACATTTCCTGTGAGGGAGGTGGATCATCTGTGGCACCAAAAGCAGAACCACGATGGCAGGCAAGTCCTTCAAGATCTATGAGCGGAACATTTTTTTTAGCAAGTAAATGGAGCAGGTATGTTTTTCCGGTACCGGTATAACCCCCTAATATTTTTATTGAATAAGATTGCGAAAATGCTTCAAGGGTATAATTTCTAAATACTTTGTAACCACCAATAAGCTGGTATACTTCATAACCATAAAAGCTAAACAACCAGGCCATAGCAGCACTGCGCATACCTCCACGCCAACAATGCAGGAGGATCTTTTTTTCTTCGCTGGATTTCCCTGCTCTATGTTGTCTGAGTATTTTTTCTCCTCCAGATAAAATTGCAGTCATGTTTGGACCAAAAAAATCAAGACCGATAAGAACTGCTTTTTCCCTGCTCTGCTGCTTGTATGCTGTGCCAACAATTTTTCTTTCTTCATCAGAAAAAACCGGCAGGCTGTATGCACCTGGTATATGGGCATGCGCAAACTCAGAAGGGCTTCTGGCATCGCAAACAGGCCATTCGGCAGCAAGTGCTAAAAAAGTTTTTATATCAACTTGTGTTACGGGCAAAAGGAATTATTTATTTCGTTGTAAATTTAGGAATACAGATTTGCTTTTATTTAATCAGCGGTTTTCCTATTTAAAAATTTTAATTCATGAAACTCCCGGTAATTCTCTTTTCTCTTTTGCTCTTCTTTTCCTGTACTACTTCTACACAAGAAACAGAAGCTACAACAGAAGGCCCGGCTATACTGGATCAAATACAGGCCCCCGTGAGAAAAAACTTTACCCGGAAATATTCCGGTAAGATAAATGAAAAGCAAATAACTATGGAAATAGTGAATACTAATGGTAACCTTACTGGTTATTACATCTTTTTTCCGGATGGGAAACAGGTTTTATTGGATGGCAAGCTGAATGGTGAAGCAGTAGAATTGTATGAAAGAAACGGGAACAGGAAAATCACCGGAGTTATTAAGGGTAAACTCAGCGGGAATAATTTTTCGGGAGAATGGGAAGTATTGAGTAGTGGTGAAAAATTTACTTTCGATCTTCGACAAGGGAACTAATCAGTTTTTTTTTCTGTGAGTTTCTGCACCTGCTCCATCACCAGGTTTGATTCAAATCCTTTCTGCATCAGGTAATTCCGAAGTTTTGCTTTTTTTGTATAAATGTTCTTTTCAGAACGCAGGGTCACCAGCTTTTTTTGCGCAAGCTTTTTCAGTGTGTTTTCATATTCAATATCCGTAATTTCTGCCAATGCTTTTTTGATACAATAAGGACTCACTTTTTTTTGCTGAAGCTCATTTTTAATCTTTTGCTTTCCCCATTGTTTCATCCTGAAATGCCCGCCGGCATAGGCGATGGCAAACCGCTCTTCATTGAGGTAGTTTTCTTCTATCATTAGTGATAGTAAAGTCTCTACTTCTTGTTTGTACAATCCAAAACTATAGAGCTTTTCTCTTGTATCTGCGTGCGAGCGTTCCTGGTAAGAACAGTAATGCTTTATTTTTTGGGTAGCCTTTTCTATTCCGATATTCAGGGGACGCATGGGCGCAAAAATAAGCTTATTTGCCTGCGGCTAAGTTTGTAGGCACAAATGCACGAAAACACAAAAGTTGCCTAAAGCAAAGTTTATCCACGAATGACACAAATCTTCACGAATTATTGCGCTTTTGTATAATCGCTGCAAATATGAAATATCGGATTAACCACAAGTGGCTTATGATTTAAAAATTTTCCGTTCTTTTCGTCTTCAAAAAAATATATCTTTGATTTTTCCAAAAAAACAATTCTTAATATGAAGTTTATTGTCTCCTCAAGTGCGCTTTTAAAGAAACTGCAACAGATCAGCGGCGTGATAAATGCCAATACTGTGCTGCCAATACTGGAGGATTTTTTGTTTGAAATAGACAAAAACAAACTAACCGTTGTAGCTACTGACCTGGAAACCGTAATGAAAGTTCACCTGGATATTGATGCAAAAGAAACCGGTAAAGTTTGTATTCCGGCCAAGATCCTGCTGGATTCCCTCAAAAACATTGCTGAGCAGCCGCTTACTTTTGATATAGACAAAACTTTTGCGGTAGAAATAACCAGTGACAATGGTAAGTATAAAGTAATGGGCGAAAACCCGGATAATTTTCCAAAAGAGCCGGATGCGAATGAAGCTAACAGCTTTAATATGACATCTTCAGCATTGGTTACAGCAATTAATAAAGCCATTTTTGCTGTAAGTAATGATGATTTGCGCCCTGCTATGACAGGTGTGTACTTTGAGCTTTCACCAAAATCTATCAGCTTTGTTGCAACCGATGCACACAGACTGGTAAAATATACACGCACCGATGTAAAATGTCCTGAAGCAGGAAATTTCATTGTGCCTAAAAAGCCATTGAACCTGTTGAAATCAGCATTGCCTGACAATGACGACGAGATCACGCTTTCTTACAACGAAAATCATCTTTTTGTAAAACATGGTAGTACAGAGCTTGTTTGCCGACTGATAGATGCCCGTTATCCTGATTATAAAGTAGTAATTCCAGTAGACAATCCTTACAAGCTTACCTTAAACAGGCTTGATTTCCAAAATGCCCTCCGTCGTGTAAGTGTATTTAGTAATAAAAGTTCTTACCAGGTAGCGCTTACCATAACCGGTAGTGAGCTGCAACTGGAAAGCCAGGACCTTGATTTTAGTTTTGAAGGAAACGAACGCATGACTTGCCAGTATGATGGAGAAGATTTGCAGATCGCTTTCAATGCGAAATTCCTGATAGAAATGCTTGGTGGTGCTGATACAGAAGAAATAGTTATAGAGCTGAGTACTCCGACAAAAGCAGGAATTATCAAGCCATCGGAGAAAGAAGAAAATGAAGATCTGCTGATGCTGGTGATGCCGCTGATGTTGAATAACTAATAAATTCACTAATAAAATTTTGAAGGTCTGCAAGCCAGATCAGGTAGCAATGTCAATTGGTTGCTTAGTGCTGCCCGGATCTAAAATTATACAACGATAAAATCTTCTACAATAGCACCCCTTTGTCTAAACAAAACAGCATAAAATTATTCGAGCAAAAGCAAGTGCGTACGCATTGGGATGAGGATAAGGAGAAGTGGTATTTTTCTATTGTGGATGTGATATCAATTTTAACTGAAAGTGCGAATCCACAGGTGTATTGGAGGGTTTTGAAAAGCCGTCTATCTTCAGAGGGGAATGAAACCGTTACAAATTGTAACGGTTTGAAAATGCTTGCTGCTGATGGGAAAATGAGGGTTACTGATGTGGCGGATACGGAGCAATTATTCCGGCTTATTCAATCTGTTCCGTCCCCTAAAGCAGAACCTGTAAAACTTTGGATTGCCAAAGTAGCAAAAGAACGGATAGACGAAATTGAAGATCCGGAAATTGGGATTGATCGCTTAATGGAAACTTACCTAAAAAAGGGCTATAGCAAAGAATGGATCAATCAAAGGTTGAAAAGTATTGAGATCCGTAAAGAACTGACTGATGAGTGGGAAAACAGGGGAGTAAAAAAAGGTCAGGAGTTTGCGATCCTTACTGATGAAATTACAAAAGCATGGAGCGGTTATTCTGTAAAAGAATATAAAGTTCATAAAGAACTAAAAAAAGAAAGTCTCCGGGATAACATGACCAACCTGGAATTAGTACTGAATATGCTTGCCGAAGCTACTACCAAAGAAATAAGCCAGGAAAAAAAACCTCAAAGCTTCTCTCAAAATAAAGTGATCGCCAGGCAAGGTGGAACCATTGCTGGAAATACCAGGAAAGAAATAGAAGAAAAAACAGGCAAGAAAATCGTGTCGAAACTAACTGCTAAACAACTTGGCCAAACCAAAGAGGCCAATAAGCTAAATAAGATTGATATTAATAAGAAAAAATAAAATTATATTTTATTCCTCCTCCCCCAGCAATTCCAAACATTTACTAATATCCACGGCCTTTCCTAAAACCCC
>JBBQYS010000013.1:0-39307 GCA_038208485.1 Chitinophagales bacterium | reverse complement strand
ATTTGGTAAAGCCTGTGAAATTTCCATGCTCGATATGGAAGCGGATACAAAAAGAATCATTAAGCTCAGGGATAAATTGGAAAATGCATTAATGTTATTGGAGGAAGCTTATATAAATGGTAGTACAGAATACCGTCTGCCGCATGTGACCAATATTTCTTTCAAACATGTGGAAGGAGAAGGTTTACTAATGGGTTTCAATAAAAATATTGCCCTGAGTTCAGGTTCTGCCTGTACTTCAGCATCACTGGAGCCTTCGTATGTATTAAAAGCTTTGGGACTTGGAGATGACCTGGCTCATAGTTCATTAAGGTTTGGCCTTAGCCGTTTTACGACCGAAGAAGAAATTGATTATACAGTAAAAGCAATCAGTGAAACTGTAATTAAATTAAGGGAAATGAGTCCGCTTTGGGAAATGTATAAAGAAGGAATAGATCTTGATACGATAGAGTGGGCAGCACATTAATTAGTCAATGTGCAAATGTGCTGATTGCAGAAAAAAGTTTACATTCAGTTCTTGAGTTACATCCGCACAATAACAATTTTAAACAAATTAGCTAATTGGCTAATTATCAAATCGAAAAATTAAAATCATGGCATATTCAGAAAAAGTTATCGATCATTATCAGAACCCAAAGAACGTGGGTACGCTTGATAAAGCAGATAAAAGTGTAGGTACTGGTCTTGTTGGAGCACCGGAATGCGGAGACGTTATGCGTTTACAAATACAGGTAGATGACAGCACAGGCATGATTACCGATGCTAAATTTAAAACCTTTGGATGCGGCTCTGCTATTGCATCTTCTTCTTTGGCTACAGAATGGCTGAAAGGAAAATCAATAGATGATGCACTGAAAGTGGACAACATGGATTTTGTGGAAGAATTGAGTCTTCCTCCTGTAAAAATTCATTGCAGTGTATTGGCAGAAGACGCTATTAAAGCAGCGATCAATGACTATCGTGTAAAAAATGGCAAAGAAGCCATCCAGTTTGAAGAGAGTGTAGTACACTAAAAAGGAGTTTCTCATATGAGTACAGCTACAGCAAATACAACACAGGCTAGTCCGTCTTTTGCAGGTGGATTAGATGGTGCTGTCCTTATCTCAGATAAGGCAAAAGAAAAAGTAGTGCAACTGATGCAGGATGCCGATATAGCATCTAACCCGGAATATTTTCTTCGGGTTGGAGTTGTAGGTGGTGGTTGCAGTGGGCTTAGTTATAAAATGGATTTTGACAACGAGGTTAAACCAATGGACCAGGTTTTTGAAGACAAAGGAATTAAGATAGTGTGTGACATGAAGAGCTTTCTTTACCTGGTAAATACCGAACTTGAATTCAGCGATGGACTAAATGGGAAAGGATTTTACTTCAATAATCCGAATGCAAGCCGCAGTTGTGGTTGTGGCGAAAGTTTCGCTGTTTAAAAACTATATCGAAGAAATTATCATAAAAAAAATGCTGCAAAAATTGCAGCATTTTTTGTGATATATAAAATTAGTTCTTTACTTTCTGTACCGGAGGAGTGGTCTGTCTTTGCCCGTTTTGTGGAGGAAACATATCAGAAGTTGCCCGTTGGTCTCTCTTTATAGTATCCATTGCAGGCAGGGCTGGAAGTTTACCATATTTACTTTCATAAAGAAAACGGTCTCTGTCCCAATCACTCATTTTAATAAAAATCGTATCACTATAAAGCTGTGGGATAATAACAGTTTTGTCTCCGTTCCTGGTGGAAACACTCAGGTTCCCGGTAGGCGTTGTAGTGGAGGGAACCAGGTCATTATCTTTGGTTACCCTTGGTACACCTGGAGGAGGTGGCATAGACTTAATCGGTAATGGAGCTGCTGCCGGACCTTCTATTTTATTTCCTGAGGGCCGAACGGTTTGTGCCTGAATGTGCAAAGAAAATCCTGCAAAAAATAGGATGACAGATAACTTTTTCATGGTAGCTTGTATTTAGTGTGTTTCATTTATTAAAACAACAATTAAGCCATGAGCATTTAATTTAATATCACAAAATAAAAAACCCCCGCCTTAAAAAAGCGGGGGGCAAATGGTTTTGGTAAACCCCTGTACTAAAATTCTGGCTCTTACTATATTACGATTGCTGTCAAAGGTAAAAACCAAAGCTTTCAACACACTTAAAAAATAAACAATACAAACAAACTTACTACTATGATTTAAAGACAAATTCCGGTAACAAATCGCTGCATCTGTTATTGTTATAAATCTTTAACAAAATAACCATCATCCGCTGCTTTATAGTTTAAATAGTAAATTGCAGCAATTTTTTAGCAGTATGTGGAGTATTTGTACAAAAGAAATAGCGCAGTTTTTTGGTAATCTATCGGGTTATATAGCTGTGTGCCTGTTTTTCCTGGTGACCGGGTTGTTTTTGTTTTTCTTAAGCGACAGCAATATCCTTGATGGTGGATACGCCAACCTGGACTCATTTTTCACTCTCGCACCATGGATATTTATGTTTATGATTCCTGCAGTTTGTATGCGGGTTTTTTCTGATGAGTATCGCTCAGGAACATTTGAATTATTAAAAACAAAACCCCTCACAGCAGGAAATATATCTGTTGGTAAATACCTGGCAGTATTAATTATTATCCTCATTATACTTCTGCCTACAACCATTTATATATTTACCATAAATCACCTGAGTGCAAATGCCGGCATAGATGCTGGAGGAATTGCCGGAAGCTATGTGGGTTTGTTTTTTCTTGCAGCTTGCTTCGCTGCCGTAAGTCTCTGCTGTGGTAGTTTTACAGGAAATGCTATCGTGGCTTTTTTGCTCAGTAGTTTTGTTTGCCTTGTTTTGTATTTTGGTTTTAATGCGATCAGCCGTATGCCATTTCTGCAAGGCAATGCAGATTATTATACAGAAATGCTAGGTATAGATTTTCATTACCAGAGCCTTAGCCGTGGCGTGATAGATAGCAGGGATATTATTTATTTTCTGAGTGTCATCGCTTTGGCATTGGGAATTACCATTCATAACATAGAAAGACGTACGGTATAAATTTTAGTTTTTTTTCATGCAGAAAATGTTTTATAAAATATTTCATTCCCGTTTTTGGTTGCTCATATTATTTGCAATTGTGGTCCTCGTGAACATTGCTGCAACGCAGTGGCATGCACGTATTGACCTTACAGCCGAAAAGCGTTTTACACTCAGCAACAACACAAAAAAAATGTTGCAGACCTTGAAAGAGCCTGTGACCATTAATGTTTTTCTCGCAGGAAATTTACCCTCAGGTTTTAAAAAATTAAGTGGTGCAGCAGCTGATGTATTGCAGGAGTTTAAAGAGATAGCAGGAAATAAAATACAATATCGTTTTCTAGAACCTTCTACCACGGTAGAAGGAACGGAGATCAGTTATGCGGATAGTTTAAGCAATGAAGGTTTGCTTCCCATCAACCTTACCTCACAGGTAAAAGAAGGACAGCAACAGCAGTTTGTATTTCCTTATGCGCATGTGCTGTCCGAGACCAAAAATATTCCTGTGACTTTGTATCGGGGAAAAACGCCCCTGATCAATTTTTCAGAACTTACCAGTGCAGAAGCTCTGCTGGAATACAACCTTGCTGATGCCATAGTAAAAGCCACACAAGATGTAAAGCCAATCATAGGTTATGCCACCGGGAATGGAGAACCACAGCAGCTGAATACTTTCGACCTGGAAAGAAATGTGCTTTCACCAAATTACAGGTTGTTTAGCATTGACCTGGAAGCACAACCTTTTGTTCCGGCAGAATTTGAATTATTGATGATCGTAAAACCAACAGAAAGATTTTCAGAATCTGCAAAACTGAAATTAGATCAGTATGTAATGCATGGAGGAAAACTGCTCATTTTTATGGACAGATTGAATGCTGAATTGGATAGTTTGCAAAAAGGTGAAGTGGTAGCTTTTGACCGTGACCTGAATTTAAATGATCTTTTGTTCAATTATGGCGTTCGGGTAAATCCTGATCTGGTGATGGATTTACAGGGAGATTTTCTGCCTTTTGATGTCAGCGGAAACGGTCAGTTTGAATTGCTGCCCTGGAATTATTTCCCCGTGATGCAGCCATTCGGGGATAATGTGGTAACCAAGAATTTGGGTTATGTTTCCGGGAGGTTCGTAAATAGTATAGACACCCTGGAAACGGAATATATTACAAAGACAATATTGTTGTCGTCTTCAGCAAATGCAAGAACAATAGGGACACCGGCGATCATTAGCGGAAAGGAAAATGAAACAGCGCCGCAGAGTGAAAAATACACAAGGGCATTTATACCAACTGCAGTTTTACTGGAAGGGAAATTTAATTCATTGTACAGAAACAGGGTAATGCAATGGATGAAAGATAGCCTGGATAAATACCAGGTGGATTACCGTCAACAAAATGACAATGCAACAAGTATGATCATTGTAAGTGACGGAGATGTGGTGCTGAACAGTGTGGTTAAAGGTAATCAGCCGATTCCGATGGGCATGAATCCTTACACCTATGGCTCACAGAGAGAATTCCCATTTGCCAATAAAGAATTCTTAATGAACTGCCTCAGTTATCTGTTGGATAAAAATGGATTGAATGAAGCTAAGGCAAAAGATTATGTGGCAAGGTTATTAGATACAAAAAAAGTAGAAGAAGAAAAACTGCAATGGCAATTGATCAACATTTTAGTTCCGATTGCCCTCTTGCTTTTATTTGGTGTTGTTTATAATATAGTGCGGAAAAGAAAGTATAGTTAATTTGTTTTATCAAATTTGAAATGGAAAAAAATACACTCTTATATATTGTCTTTGGAATAGTGATCATTGTGGCACTAATTTTTGACCTGGGACTTATCAGTAAGAAACACCAAAAGGTTTCTATAAAGCAGGCCCTTTATCAAACTTTTTTCTGGGTTGGTCTTGCCCTGGCTTTCCTTGTTTTTTTATGGGTAGAAGGCGGTCAAAAACCGGCGCTGGAATACCTCAGTGCCTACATGATGGAATGGAGCCTGAGTGTAGATAATATCTTTGTCTTCATTTTAATCTTCAATGCGTTCGGCATTAAAGAAAATGAATACGGCAGGGTATTACTTATTGGTATACTGCTGGCTATTTTCTTTAGAATCATATTTATTTCTCTCGGTGTGGCGTTGGTGGCTAAGTTCGGATGGCTGCTGTATATTTTTGGTGCCTTCCTGGTGTTTACCGGTATTAAAATGTTTACAGCTGAGGGTAATGAGGATAGCTTCGATCCGAAGAAAAGTAAAATTTATAAATTTCTTGACAGGTTCTTTCCATTGGTGCCAAACGATGGTGGCGGGAAATTTTCTATAATTGTAAATGGTAAAAAATATTTCACAACTTTGTTTATTGTTGCCATCATGCTGGGCATCATAGACATCGTTTTTGCCCTGGATTCTATACCGGCAGTAATGGGCATCGTGGATACAAAAACCGCAGCCTACCAGGATACGGCAAGACTGGTGATCTACACATCTAATATTTTTGCTGTACTTGGTCTACGTTCTTTATTCTTCCTGCTTAGAGGTGCTGTAGATCGTTTTGATTACCTGCCAAAAGGCATTGCCATCGTACTCGTTTTTATTGGTGTAAAAATGCTGGCGGAGCATTGGATAGAAATGCTGAACATAGATAAAAATACCCAGAGTTTTATCTCCCTCGGTGTGATCGTACTCTGTCTGGGTAGCGCCATGTTTTACTCTACCTTTGTAAATAGAGAACCGAAAAAGATCCTGAATGAACCCGATCTTTTAGCAAAAGCTGATGGGGAGGAATGATCGGTTTCACAGGATATTTAAAAGTTTTAATTCTTACCATAATTGCATTCATTAATTTCCATCGCCGGTGTTTTAGGTATACAGCTTCCAGCAGCCACTGAAAGACGAATCACTGAATTGGTGACAGACAGCCGCAAAATTTATTTCTCGGAACAATCTTTATTTTTTGCGCTCAAAGGACAAGCACAACATGGAGATCGGTTTATTGCAGAGGCGTATCAAAAAGGCATCAGGGCATTTGTAATAGATACAGAGATCGATGAAACTTTATACCCGGATGCAGTCTTTCTTTTTTATCCAAACAGTTTTGAAGCGCTGCAAAAAATTGCTGCCTGGCATCGTGCTTCTTTTCATTTGCCCGTAATAGGAATAACCGGAAGCAATGGAAAAACAATTGTAAAAGAATTAATTTTTCAACTGCTCTACCAGGAGTATAATATTGTCAGAAGTCCACGTAGTTATAACTCACAATTGGGCGTTCCGCTTAGTGTGTGGAACATAAATGAAGTCAATACACTGGGCGTCTTTGAAGCAGGCATTAGCAAAAATGGGGAGATGCAGGAGTTGGAAAAAATGATTGCTCCGGGGCTTGGTATTTTTACATTCATTGGAGATGCCCATGCAGAAGGGTTTGGTTCGATAGAAGAAAAAACAAGAGAAAAGTTGCAGCTTTTTAAGCAGGCAAAAACTTTGTTTTATTGTGCTGATGAAAAAGTGTTGCATAAAGAAATTGAACATTTTGTACAAAAAGAAAATTCTGAACTGGTCTTATTTTCCTGGAGCCGGAAACCGGGTGCTGTGTTGGAAATATTTTCTACTATCCGAAAAGGAAGTACCACCGAAATACAATGTAACTACAAAGCTGAAGATTTTATTTTCACTATTCCCTTTACAGATGAAGCCTCTGTACATAATTGCATTACCTGCGTTTGTGTGTTGCTTTATTTTGGTTTTGATGAAATGAGCATCAGCAAAAAAATGGAAGCCCTGCGGCCGGTAGAAATGCGGCTGGAGCTAAAGAAAGCAAAGAACAATTGTTCATTGATTAATGACAGTTATAATTCTGACATCAATTCAGTTTCAATAGCGCTACAATTTTTATCCCAACAGAACCAACATACTTCGAAGTCTGTTGTACTCAGTGATATATTTCAGAGTGCGCATGCACCACTTGATCTTTACCGGGACATAGCAACGATGATCTCAAATCTGCACCTGAAATATTTCATAGGAATAGGACTGCAGTTGCAGCAACATGCAAACCTGTTTCGCAACATGGAGCATGTATTTTTCTTTGCTGATACAGAAGATTTTATAGCGCATATCGATCAGTTTCATTTCCAGGATGAAACCATTTTGCTCAAAGGCGCAAGAGTTTTTGAGTTTGAAAAAATAAGCCGTCTGCTGGAACTGCAGACACACCAGACCGTTCTGGAAATAAACCTGGATGCACTGCGGCACAACCTTCTCATGTACCGCCAGCAGTTAGCACCCGATGTGAAAATGATGCTGATGGTAAAGGCATTTAGCTATGGTAGTGGCAGCTATGAAGTAGCGGGATTGTTACAGCATGCCGGGGTAGATTACCTGGCGGTTGCTTATGCTGATGAAGGAATTACGCTCCGGCAGAATGGTATCAAGCTGCCCATCATGGTTCTGAATGTGGATGAAAATGCATTTGAAAATGTGCTGGCAAATCAGCTGGAACCGGAACTTTATAGCCTGAATATTTTCAGGTCCTTCACCCGTTTTTTGAAAGACAGGAAAATTAAAAACTATAAAGTGCATATCAAGCTGGATACCGGTATGCATCGGTTAGGTTTTATTCCGGAAACCCTGGAACAACTTTGCACAGAATTGCAGGACTCAGAAACAGTACACATTGCTTCGGTATTTTCTCACCTCGCTGCGAGCGATAATCCGAACGAAGATCCTTACACAGAAGAACAGTTTGCCGCATTTAATGCTATGGCAAATGAAGTTGAGCTCGCTGTTGGCTATACCTTCCTGAAACATATTTCCAACACTTCAGGCATTTCAAGATTTCCGAATTTACAATTAGATATGGTCCGCCTCGGCATTGGCCTCTACGGTGTAGATTCCAATGAAATGATGCAAAAAAAACTACAGGTAGTTACAACTTTAAGATCGACTATTGCACAAATAAAAAATGTAAAAAAGGGTGAGAGTGTTGGCTATGGTAGAAAATTTAAACTGGAATCTGATGCGGAAATTGCTGTAGTAAGGATAGGATACGCAGATGGATTCCGCCGGGTTTTTGGCAACGGAGTCGGCAAGCTTTGGGTGAATGGACAACTCTGCCCGATAGTCGGGAATGTGTGCATGGACATGACCATGATAGATGTAACCGGCCTGCAAGCAGCAGAAGAAGATGAGGTGATCGTGTTTGGAAAACAACTTCCCGTACAGCAATTGGCTGACTGGAGCAGTACCATTCCTTACGAGGTATTTACGGATATTTCGCAGCGGGTGCAAAGGGTGTATTACCAGGAGTAGACAGCCCCCCCGCCCCCCAAGGGGGGAGTTGTGGAGATCGGAAGAAATTTGAGAATGTTTTCTTGGCTATATTTATAAGTGGATTTTGTATTTTAAACAATCTAAACAATACTAAACAGCCCCCCCGGCCCCCCAAGGGGGGAGTTGTGAAGAGCGGAAGAAATTTGAGAAGGTTTTCTTGGCTATATTTATAAGTACAATGCTCAACCAAACATTTCAAACATTTCATCATACCCATTAGCTAAAGACAACCCTCAACAATCCTCAACAACCCTCAACAATTCTCAACAATGCTCAACAACCCTCCAAACCCTTCCAACTCTCCAACCCAATCCCTTATCTTTGCCCACTTTAAAATATGAAGAAGAAACACATTTTTATTTTAGTGATGCTGGTGCTAATTCTAGACCAGGCGCTCAAGATTTATATTAAGACCACAATGCCGATAAATACCTCCCGGCAGGTATTCGGCGATTGGTTCCAGCTTTATTTTGTAGAGAATCCGGGGATGGCCTACGGATGGAAATTTGGTGGCAGCTGGGGTAAGCTGGCACTGACGGTATTCAGGCTTGGTGCAGTAGTTTTCGGTACTTTTTACCTGAAGAGAATTATCAAACTGGGCTATCATCGTGGGTTTATTATTTGTGCCTCACTGATTTATGCGGGAGCCATTGGTAACCTTATAGATTCACTTTTTTACGGACTTATTTTCGATAAGGGAATGACCTTCGATCCACAAATCGGTGAGTACTCGATCTATAATGGTCTTGCCAACTTTAGTACTTCAGGATACGCCAGCTTCCTGCACGGGAATGTGGTAGATATGCTTTACTTCCCAATTATCAGGGGACAATTCCCAGCCTGGTTTCCTATCTGGGGGGGAGAAAATTTCGAATTTTTCCGCCCGATTTTTAATATTGCTGATGCGGCTATAAGTTCAGGCATCATTACCATTTTTGTTTTCCAAAGAAGGTTCTTCAAAATCAGGAAAACCCATGAAGAGGAAACGAGTGTGGAAACAACTGCTATTGTTACGGATGATACACAGGTTTCTTAAAGTCTGATTCTTTCAAACTTATACATTATAAAAGCCACTCCCCGGAGTGGCTTTATAGTATGGTGAATTATTGTATCGGTGGTGGAGGCGGAGGTGGTGGTGGCGGTGCGGGAAACATTTCTGCAGGAACTGCTGGTACTGGCGGAGGTGGAGGCGGCGGTAATTTGCCATACTTTTCCTCGTACATTCTTTTGTTTGCTTCCCATTCTTCCATAGAAACTTTTTCCGTTTTACCCTCCTTGGTAACATAGATGACTGCATTGCCATCAAGCTCCCTTATGGAAAAACTGACCCCTTTCTTTGGTTTTTGTGTAGGGTCATCTTTTACAATAACGGGAGGCGTAAATCGGGCTTCCCCTTTTTCCTGTTGTGCGTAGGTAGTGGTTACAGCCAGTAATCCTGCACAAAGAATGAATACTTTTTTCATGTGTGTCAGAAATTTATTTGATGAATAATAAAACTGAGATTCATCATGAATAGTTTTCCATAAAAAAATCATCACATTTTTCCGAAATTGTATTATCCTAATCTAAAGAAATGAAAAAAGCTTGTGCTTTTATTAAACTGGGTTGGCCTAAAGAACTTTTCATTTTTCACTATAAACTTTTCACTTAATCTCCCCCACCATATTTCCCGGCACTACCCACTCATCAAATTCTTCCGGTGTTACATAACCAAGCTTTACAGCCATTTCTTTTAGTGTCGTGTGTTCTTTATGTGCTTTTTGTGCAATCTCGGCAGCTTTGTAATAACCAATCTTATTGTTGAGGGCTGTAACAAGCATCAATGAATTATCAACGTGTTTTTTAATATTGCTTTCAATTGGTTCAATGCCTACCGCACATTTATCGTTAAATGAAACACAACCATCACCGATCAGTGTAGCGCTGTGCAGGAAGTTGAAGATCATGACAGGCTTGAATACATTCAGTTCAAAATGTCCATTACTTCCTCCAATACTTATGGTCACATCGTTTCCCATTACTTGTGCAGCTATCATTGTCAGTGCTTCGCATTGGGTTGGGTTTACTTTTCCCGGCATGATAGAAGAACCCGGCTCATTATCCGGAATAAATAATTCTCCGATACCGCTGCGTGGGCCGCTGCTCAGCATACGGATATCATTGGCAATTTTCATCAGACTGACTGCAACAGTTTTTAAAGCGCCGTGTGCTTCCACAATTGCATCATGTGCAGCCAGGGCTTCAAATTTATTTTCTGCAGTTATGAAAGGAAGCCCGGTAAGTTTTGCAATATGCCCGGCTACATTTTCTGAATAATTTTTTGGAGTATTGATACCGGTTCCTACTGCAGTTCCACCAAGGGCTAATTCACTAAGATGCGGCAGGGAGTTTTTTATGGTTTTGATGCCATGGGTTAATTGCGAAACATAACCGCTGAATTCCTGGCCAAGTGTAAGTGGGGTTGCATCCATAAAATGCGTTCGGCCGATTTTCACCACATGCATGAAGTCTCTGCTTTTTTGCTGCAGGGTGTCTCTTAATTTTTCAATGCCGGGAAGTGTAACTTCCATTAATATCTTATAAGCCGCAATGTGCATGGCTGTAGGGAAGGTATCGTTGCTGCTCTGTGATTTATTTACATCGTCATTTGGGTGAAGAAATTTTTCTTTGTCTTCCAGTTTTCCTCCATTCATTACATGTCCGCGGTAAGCAACAACTTCATTTACATTCATGTTGCTCTGCGTACCACTTCCAGTTTGCCATACCACCAGCGGAAATTCGTTGTTTAGTTTTCCTTCGAGTATCTCATCACAAACTTTCCCGATCAGATCAGATTTTTCGGCTGGGAGCACACCCGCCTCAGCATTCGTTATCGCTGCTGCTTTTTTTAAATAAGCAAATGCCCGGATAATTTCCAGCGGCATTTTATTGGTTTCCCTGGCTATTTTAAAATTATCAATGCTACGCTGTGTCTGTGCGCCGAAGTATGCGTTGGCAGGCACTTTTACTTCACCCATGGTGTCTTTTTCTATCCTGAATTCCATATAAATAAAGTTTAATTTTTAGGTTGTAAATATAAGGCTAATAGATTTTATGGTTATCTTCAATTCAATGCGGGAGCGATTTAGAATCCCTGTATTGCGGAAGTATTAAAATCTCCTTTCTTTATGAAAAATTTTCTCCCTTTATTATTTTGCGTTCTTGCAACAGGTTTATTCCTGATTTCCTGTAACCAGCAAAAAGACACAGCAGTACTTACCCATGACAGTGTAATGGTGAGTAAAATTTATACCAGCGATGCGACCTTGTATCCGCAGGTAGACATTATTAATGATTCTATTCCTCCTACCGCTACAGGCCTGGATACGAAAAACCTTAAAGCAGATTCACTGGTTGCATTTGCTAAAACCCTTTTGGATGTTCCTTATAAATTTGCTTCTACAAACCCGGTGGAAGGTTTTGATTGTTCCGGCTTTATCACTTATGTTTTTAATTATTTCAGGATAAATGTTCCCCGCTCCTCTGTACAGTTCACCAATATTGGGAAAGAAATTCCGGCACAGACTTCTATGCCGGGCGACCTGATCTTATTTACCGGAACTGATACGACAGAAACTATTGTAGGGCATATGGGTATTGTGGTAAACAATTCAGATTCTCTACGTTTCATACATGCATCTTCCGGCAGAGCAAACGGCGTGACAATAACTCCCTTGAATGATCATTACAAAACAAGGTTTGTGAAAGTGATCAGGATATTTTAAAAATAATTATCATTCACAGCTTAAACTTTTCTTTGAACTGATTCTCTTATCCAAAAATAGTTATGCGTTTTAAATTTCTTATAGTTGCCGTTTCCCTGATTTTTTTGATGAGTTCCTGTAGTCGTACTATTTATAAATATGAAAAAGTAAATAGTTCAGGTTCATCTTCCGGATCATCATCTGCAGGAAGTCCCGGTACCTCTGGTAAAGCAAAAACATTTGTAAAGCCCTTAAATATTGACCGGCAGGAATTTGTTTCCTATGCAAAGACTTTGCTTGGTACGCCGTACAAATACGGATCTGCCGTGGCTTCCAAAGGATTGGATTGTTCCGGTTTTGTGTACAATGTGTTTCAGTATTTTGGTGTTGCTTCTCCAAGAGTGACGAAGGATTTTACCTACGAAGGAAAAACCGTTTCCAGGAACAAAGCCAGGCCGGGTGATATTATTTTATTTACCGGTAGCGATAATAGTAGCGGAATAGTTGGCCATATGGGCATTATCACTTCCAACGATGATAAACTCATGTTTGTACATTCCGCTTCGGGGAAAAATGTTGGTGTGATCCTGAATGAATTGAAGGGTTATTACGAAACGCATTTCGTAAAAATCATTAGTGTGTTGCAGTAAGATTTGATATTCTTTTTTACAAAACCTGATTGGGATTTTATTTTATAGCATTCGTTTTAATGAAATTTTAGAATTCCATGTGGCAGGGAATAAAAAAAATGTCGCTCCTCTGGAGCTGGAATAATCGATAGAATGTTTGTTGCTACCAAAATGCCGCTCCTCTGGAGCTTTTGCCAACAGATTTTTATACACAACCAATTGCCGCTTACTCAAGGATTGATTCAATCTTATCATTTTGTGGAACCTATCATAATTGCCACAAACAGGAAATTTCTTCAATTTTTGTATTCGATAAAGTTTGAGGGAGCAAAGACCCGGAGGGACGATAGTTTGGTAGCTATTAAGTAAGTGTTAGTACAAAAGCCCTGTATGGGCGATATTATATAGATTCTGTTTATAAGGTTTCAGGAAGGTGTTTTATTTCTCAATAATCATGAAATATTTTTTTTGATTTGAAGATTCTTTACTCAAAAATTATTTCCCCGTAAACGCAGGTTTTCTCTTTTCCATAAATGCACTTGTTCCCTCTTTCAGGTCATTTGTAGAGAAACATTCACCAAAGGCTTTGATCTCTTGTTCATAACCTTCTCTGCCCTTCATGGAAATTGCAGCATTTACGCAGGTGATCACTTTGGCAACTGCCAGTGGTGCTTTCTTTTGTATTTGTGTGAGGATCTCTTTTGTTTTGTTCAGCAGGTTATCTGAGCCGGTCACATGATTGGCCAGGCCAAGACGCATTGCTTCTACTGCATCTATTACCATTCCCGTCATGTGCATTTCCATACTTTTTCCTTTACCTACTAAATGGGTCAGGCGCTGTGTGCCGCCATAACCTGCGGTGATGCCCAGGTTTACTTCCGGCTGTCCGAAACTTGCATTATCGCTGCAAACCCTGAGGTGGCAGGCCATGGCGAGTTCGCAACCTCCGCCAAGTGCATAGCCATTTACTGCTGCAACAATTGGTTTCGGACTATTCTCTATTTTGAAAAATACTTCCTGTCCCCGACGGGCAAGTTCCATTCCTTCCTCCGCATTCAGGCTGCTGAATTCGCTGATATCTGCACCTGCTACAAAAGCTTTTGAACCGCTGCCTGTGATCATAGCTGTTTTTATTTCATCATTATTTATTACCTCTTCAATGGCCGCATCAAGGTCAGTAAACACCTGTGCATTTAGCGCATTCATTTTATCAGGACGATTAATGGTAATCGTACAAATGCCATTTTCTGTTTCAAATAATAAAGTACTAAAGTTCATGTCGAAATGTTTTTTGTTGAGATTAAAAGTTCCGATGTTCGGCAACCCATTCTTTTATATAATCTGCTATGTCAGTTGTAGTGGTGCCGGGAGGGAATAATTTTCCAACACCGGATTTATTGAGCGTTTCTATATCATCTGCCGGAATAATTCCGCCGCCAGTGAGTAGCACGTCGTTCATTTCTTTTTCTTTCAGCAAGGCCATTATTTTTGGAAAAATGGTCATATGTGCGCCGCTAAGAATACTCACGCCAATGGCATCCACATCTTCCTGTAACGCAGCATTCACAACCATTTCAGGTGTTTGCCTGAGGCCGGTATAAATTACTTCCATGCCAGCATCACGCAGGGAAGTAGCTATCACTTTTGCACCACGGTCATGACCGTCTAATCCCACTTTTGCCACCAGAACCCTTATTGGTCTTTTTGTCATTTTCTCAGAATAAATAAGTTCAATTACAATAAAGATAAAGTTTTTTGTATGCGGCTGATGGTTTCTTCTTTACTAATAGTTGCAGCAATATCAAAAACACCGGGACCAAATTTCCCACCTACGAGCATTACCCTAAGTGGCAACTGAAGTTCTCCCGGTTTAATGTTTTTTTCTGTGGCAAGTTGCTTAAAGCTATTTTCAATTATGGCAATTTCCCAGTTTTCTTCTGTAGATATAGTCTTTGTCCAGGTTGTAAAAAAATCGGTTTTGGCCTCTGTCCATTTGCCTTTGATGCTTTCTATGTCAATTGTTTCGGGTGCCACATAGAAGAATGCTGACTGCTCATAAAAATCTGTGAGCAGGGTGCATCTTTCTTTTACCAGCTCAAGCACATGCATGGTCTTTTCATTATCTTCTACCTCAATTCCATTGGCCAGCATAACATCCTTTACCAAAGGAAATAATTTTTCTGCAGCAGATTTTTTTATCCATTCATGGTTGAACCATTTTGCTTTTTCGTAATCAAATTTTGCCCCGCCTTTGTGTACGTGATCCAAAGAAAATGCATTAATGAGTTCTTCCAATGAATATATTTCCTGCTCGGTTCCATCATTCCAACCCAGTACAGAAAGTAAGTTCAGGAATGCTTCAGGAAGAAAACCAGTTTCTTTAAATCCTTTGGTCGTATGGCCTGTAGCATCTGTCCAGTCCAGCGCATACACCGGGAATCCTAACCTGTCACCATCTCTTTTACTTAATTTTCCATTTCCATCTGGTTTTAAGATTAGAGGAAGGTGAGCCCATTGCGGCATGGCATCCAGCCCAAATAAATATTTCCAAAGCAGAATATGAACTGGTGCACTCGGCAGCCATTCTTCACCCCTGAAAGCATGGGTGATCTTCATTAAATAATCATCTACCACCACAGCAAGGTGATAAGTGGGCATGCCATCAGCTTTCAATAAAACTTTGTCATCTACATTATTGGTTTCAAAACTTATCTCTCCACGAATCAGGTCAGTAAAGGTTAATTCTTCCCCCTCCGGAATCAAAATACGAACTACGTAAGGCGTTCCATTAGTTTTTAGTTTTTCTGTTTCCTCTTCAGAAATAGACAGGGAATTTTTCATCTGCATCCTTACATGATGATCGTATTGCAGGCTGTCTTTTCCTTCTGCCTTCAGGCGTTCCCGCATGGCATCTATTTCTTCCGGTGTATCAAATGCATAATATGCTTTTTCTTCTGCTACCAATTGTTCAGCATATTTCTTATACAAATCTTTCCTTTCACTTTGCCTGTAGGGTCCATAATCTCCTCCCTGTGCCACGCCTTCATCCGGCTGTAATCCGCACCAATCAAGGCATTTCGTGATGTATTCTTCTGCACCTTCTACATAGCGGCTCTGGTCAGTATCTTCTATCCTGAGGATAAAATCTCCGCCATGCTTTTTTGCAAAAAGGTAATTGTATAATACCGTACGAATGCCGCCAAGATGTAAACCTCCTGTGGGGCTTGGTGCAAACCTTACTCTTACTTTCATTTAAAATTATTTTCTTTTATACTAAGTACTTCATCTTCATCACTGTGACAGGCTGGGTGAATAACCAACGTTTTTTTATAATTGTAAAGATAATAATAGAATAGTGATGCTGAAATTTTCTGCTATTTACCCAATAGTCAGTTCATATTCAGCTCAAAGCAGGTTTCCTAATTCTAAATATTTTTAAAGTCAGCGGCTTTCTAAAAACGGAATATTTCTGTTAGTTTTGCACTCCCTTTACAGGGACGATTTTTACACTAAACAAAAACAAAGATTATGGCAACTACTGCTGATATGCGCTCAGGCCTTATTTTAAAAATTGACGGAAGTCTTTATTCTGTTATAGAATTCGGGCAAAATAAAACTGCCAGGGCAGCAGCAAAAGTGTGGGCAAAATTAAAAGGTGTGGACAATAGCCGCACCATAGAACAAACCTGGAACAGTGGTGAAACCATTTATCCTGTAAGAGTAGAAAAAAAGACTTACCAATACCTGTTTAAAGATGATATGGGCTATACATTTATGGATACTGAAACTTACGAGCAGATCATAGTAGCAGAATCAATGATAGATGCACCAAAATTTTTAAAAGATGGACAGGAAGTTTCTGTAAGCATTAATGGAGATACTGAATTACCAATGTCAGTAGAACTACCTGACAAGATCGTTTTGAAAGTTACTTACAGTGAGCCTGGAATGAAAGGCGATACTGCTACCAAAACCCTGAAACCTGCTGAAGTAGAAACCGGTGGTACAGTAAACGTTCCTTTGTTTGTAAATGAAGGAGAATATATCCGCATTAATGCCAAGACCGGAGAGTATATAGAGAGAGTAAAAGAAGAAAATATTTAATCTCACTTAATTAGAAAATAGCCCGTTTTGGTACCAGAATTAGTGTTTTGGTATCAATTCGGAAACTTTTTTAACCCAAAATCCTGAAAAATAGTTCTCCTAACTATTTTATTTTTTGAACAATATATTCCTATCTTAGCCGCCCCGTATCAAATTAAAAAAAACTAATTGTACGCTTATAACAACCTGCCATGGATATCAAAAAAATTCAAGAATTAGTAAAGTTGATCAACAAGACTTCAATTGGTGAGATCACCATAGAAGAAGAGGGAAGTAAGATCACTATCAAACAAAAAAAAGATCCTTCCCAGAAGATTTACTATAATTCAGGTGGAGCGCCTGCTACAACAGCTCCTGCACCTGCCGCAGCGCCTGCTGCTGCACCGGCTGCAACTGAACAAAAGCAAGCCGCTGCGGAAGCGCCAAAAGCTGATAACTATATTACTATTAAGAGCCCAATGATTGGTACATTCTACCGCCAGGCTGGTCCTACTAAACCCATCTTTGTAAATGTAGGTGATGAAGTTAGTCCTGGCAAAATCGTATGCATTATTGAGGCAATGAAACTGTTTAATGAAATAGAAAGTGACGTAAAAGGAACAATCGTAAAAGTGTTGGTAGAAGATGCCAGCCCGGTTGAATACGATCAGCCTTTATTCCTGGTAGATCCCAATTAATTTGATGATTTGAAAATGTGACGATTTGATTCAAAACATTTCGTTTTCATTGATCGTTTCCCATTACCAAATTTTCAAATCTGCAAATTTTCAAATTAAGAGAATGTTTAAAAAAATATTGATTGCCAATCGTGGAGAAATAGCGCTGAGGGTAATAAGAACCTGTAGGGAAATGGGTATCAGCACTGTTGCTGTTTATTCTACTGCTGATAAAGATAGTCTTCATGTAAAATTTGCTGACGAAGCAGTTTGTATAGGAAAACCTCAGAGTTCTGAAAGTTACCTAAACATACCTCATATCATGGCAGCTGCCGAGATCACTAATGCAGATGCTATTCATCCGGGATATGGTTTCCTGGCAGAGAATGCAAAATTTGCCAAGATCTGTAGCGATCACGGAATAAAATTTATTGGTCCCACTCCTGATATGATCAATAATATGGGCGATAAGGTAACTGCAAAAGCTACCATGATAGCCGCAGGTGTACCTGTTGTTCCGGGAGTGGATGGACTGCTGGAAAGTGTGGATCATGCAAAGAAAAGCGCTGAAATAGTTGGCTACCCTGTAATACTTAAAGCTACTGCAGGCGGTGGTGGTAAAGGAATGCGTGTGGTGTGGAATGAAGGAGAAATAGAAAAAGCTTATGATTCTGCCAAGCAGGAAGCGGCAGCCTCTTTTAAGAATGATGGTATCTACATGGAAAAATTTGTAGAAGAGCCACGCCATATAGAAATACAAGTTGCCGGAGATCAGTATGGAAATATCTGCCACCTGAGTGAGCGTGACTGCAGCATACAGCGTCGTCATCAAAAACTTGTAGAAGAAAGTCCGTCTCCATTCATGACGCCGGAATTGCGTGAAGCCATGGGAGAAGCTGCAATACAAGCGGCAAAATCTATTAATTACGAAAGTGTTGGAACAGTAGAATTCCTGGTAGATAAACACAGGAATTTCTATTTCATGGAAATGAATACACGTATACAAGTAGAACATTGTGTGACTGAAGAGGTGATCAACTACGACCTGATTAAAGAACAAATAAAAATTGCTGCCGGAGAAAAGATCATCGGTACTGCCTACTATCCTCAGATGCATGCCATTGAGTGCCGGATAAATGCTGAAGATCCATATAATGACTTCCGACCAAGTCCCGGAAAAATCACTGTTCTTCATACGCCTGGCGGGCATGGCGTAAGGGTAGATAGCCATGTATATGCAGGCTATGTAATTCCTCCATACTATGATAGTATGATCAGTAAACTTATTGCTGTGGCACAAACCCGTGAGGAAGCAATCAATACCATGCATCGTGCACTGAGCGAATACGTGATTGAAGGAATAAAAACCACCATTCCTTTCCACCTTCAACTGATGAAAAATGAAGATTTTAAATCAGGAAACTTCACGACCAAATTCCTGGAGAGTTTTAAAATGACCTGATTTTGGGAAAATTTACCAATGAGGACATTGCCAGGTATTATGACCTGAGCCGTACGCATTATGAAAGAATGTGGGACCTGCAGCGCAGTCGTTCGCTTCATTATGGGTACTGGGATAAGACAACTAAAAATTTTCATGAAGCTTTATTAAATATAAATAAGGTACTTGCTGATAAAGCAGGTATTGATAAAGATATGTATGTGCTCGATGCCGGTTGTGGTGTTGGGGGAAGTTCCATTTGGCTGGCCAAAAACAGGGACTGCCGGGTAAAAGGTATTAGCCTGAGCCAGCAACAGGTAGCCATTGCAACTGCCTCCGCTGCAGCAGAAAACCTGCAGGACAAAGCCTCTTTTGACTGTGAAGATTTTACGAAAACTAGTTACACTTCAGAATCTTTTGACCGGGTATGGGCGATTGAAAGTGTCTGCCATGCAAATGATAAGTCAGACTTTCTGAATGAAGCATTCCGGCTTTTACAACCGGGAGGAAAGCTTGTATTGGCAGATTTTTTTAGAAAGGACGGACTTAAAAGTGCTGATGATGCATTGATAAAAAGATGGGCCGAAGGGTGGGCGATCGATGATTTTTCTACCAGGAAAATGTTCCTGGAAAAAATGGAGAATGCCGGATTTACTGATATAAAAGTGGAGGATGCCACAGCGCATATCCGGCGAAGTGCCAGAAGATTATACCTGGCATATTTTCCCGGAAAAGTTGGGGGATGGTTGTATAACCTTACCCATAAAAAGGTTACTGTTTTTGGTAAGAAAAATATTGATACCGCTTACCTGCAATACAAGAGTTTGCAAAAAGGGCTTTGGGACTACCTGATCATCACCGCAAACAAAGCGTAATTTATTTTTCTCCTTTATTTTTTTTGTCAAATTTCATTGAGGCGAAATTCGTCTAATAAAGAAATGAATCAAGCTACGGGTATTTTGCAGAAGCCGGGGGATATAAGATGATGAAGCAAAGATCCAGGAAAAAAAATACGGACATTTACCTGGAAAAATATAATCAAAAGGGGAATGACCTGCTTACAACTGAACAGACAAGAACTTACCTATGATGACCAACATAACTGGATAAAAAACAAATAAGAAATCGTGAAATGTTTAGGAAAAAAGGATTCTTTATTTTGATTAGTTTTTTCCCCGCTTTCTGCTTGTTATATTTGCAATCCCCTGCAGCTACTGCAGTATATTTTTTTATCTAAAAAATTATCCATTTGCATTTGCCCGATCTTTTAAAAGCTTATCAACACATGTCACTGGCTAAAGCCATGGCAGAAATTTATGAAGCAAACAGGCCGGTTTGCAAATACGTCCACAGCACCAGCCGTGGGCATGAGGCTATTCAGTTGGCAACTGCTTATCAATTACTAGCCTGCGATTATGTAAGTCCATATTACAGGGATGAAAGTATTATGCTGGGTCTTGGTTTTGAGCCATACACGCTGATGCTTCAATTGCTGGCAAAACGAGATGATATTTTTACCGGCGGAAGAGAATATTACAATCACCCAAATTACAGGGGAGAGGATAAACCAACCATCATACATCAAAGTAGTGCTACTGGAATGCAGGCGATTCCTACAACTGGTGTTGCACAGGGCATTGCTTACAGGGAAAAGACGGCACTTCTTATCAAAAAAGGGCCACATGGAGAGTTGCCTATTGTTGTTTGTTCACTTGGCGATGCCTCAGTAACAGAAGGAGAGGTGAGCGAGGCATTTCAATTTGCAGCATTGCATCAGTTGCCAATTATTTATTTGGTGCAGGATAATGATTGGGGTATCAGTGTGAGTAAAGAAGAAGCAAGAACCAATACTGCCTTTGAGTTTATTTCCGGGTTTACCGGTATAAAAAGAGTGAGTGTAGATGGAAGTGATTTTGAGAAGAGTTTTGCTGCCATGAAATTTGTGGTGGATGATGTAAGGGCCAACAGGAAACCCTGGCTGGTTCATGCTACAGTACCTTTGCTGGGGCACCATACAAGTGGGGTAAGAAAAGAATTTTACCGCACAGAAGAAGACCTTAAAAAACATACGACAGACGATCCGGGACCAAAACTTCGCCGGCTTTTATTACAGTTAGGTGTGAGTGAAGATGAAATAGTGAAAATAGAAACTGAAGCGAAAACAAAGGTAGAAGCTGATTTTAAAAAAGCGTCAACCGCCGCTGAACCAGGAATAAATACAGTAGAAGATTTTGTGTTTGTACCAACACCGGTTACAGAAGAAAAAGGAAATAGACAAGGAGCCGGGAAGGATAAAATAATGATGGTAGATGCAGGTCTTTTTGCCATTAGGGAGATAATGGAACAGGAGGAAGAAGCTTTGCTCTATGGACAGGATGTGGGGAAAAGATTAGGAGGCGTTTTCCGGGAAGCAGCTACATTGGCAGAGCAGTTTGGTGACCATCGGGTGTTTAATACAGCCATACAGGAAGCCTATATTATTGGAAGCACTGTTGGTATGAGTGCAGTGGGTCTGAAGCCAATTGTGGAAGTACAATTTGCAGATTACATTTATCCGGGTTTTAACCAGCTGGTGACAGAGATCAGCAAAAGTTGTTATTTGACCTGTGGTAAATTTCCTATACAAACCCTGATCCGTGTGCCTATTGGCGCTTATGGCGGCGGTGGTCCTTACCATAGCGGAAGTATAGAAAGTACCTTGCTTACCATCAAAGGAATCAAAGTAGTTTACCCCTCAACTGCTGCAGATATGAAGGGATTGATGAAAGCAGCCTTCCATGATCCAAACCCGGTGGTGATGCTGGAGCACAAAGGATTATACTGGAGTAAAGTGCCGGGTACAGAAGAGGCAAAAACTACAGAACCTGGTAAAGATTATATCATTCCACTTGGCAAGGGCAGGGTAGTGTTGCAGGCAAATGATGACCTGCTGGCTACCGGGGAAACCTGTTGCATCATTACTTATGGCATGGGTGTGTATTGGGCCTCAGCTGCCGCTAAAAAATTTCCTGGAAAAATAGAAATCATAGACCTTAGAACGTTATTTCCTTTAGATGAAGAACTGATTTTTTCTACCGTAAAAAAACATGGAAAATGTCTTGTGCTCACAGAGGAGCAACAAAATAATTCGTTTGCAGAAGCACTTGCAGGAAGAATCAGCAAAGCTTGTTTCCGTTACCTTGATGCAGCCGTAGAAGTAATGGGTGCATTAAATGTGCCTGCAGTTCCAATGAATATAGAGCTGGAAAAAGCAATGCTGCCAAATGCGGAGAAATTGGAAGTGAGGATTGGGGAGTTGTTGAGGGGGTAATTGAAAAGTGAAAAGTGAAAAGTGAAAAGTGAAAAGTAAAAATGGTTGATGGATCATAGTGGATGGTTGATGGATCATAGTTGGTAGTTCATGGTTCATGGTTCATGGTTGATGGATCATGGTCATAGAAGAACTCACGTTTAAATCTTCAAATCAACAAATCTTCAAATCATCCAATCTTCAAATCTTCAAATCTTCAAATCTTCAAATCACCTCATCTTCTAATCAAAAAATTCAAACGATCAACCCATCCTTCATCGTTATCATCCTATCGCTCATCTGAGCTAATTCTTCATTGTGGGTGACGATCAAAAAAGTTTGTTTGTAAGTATCTCTCAGGTGGATGAATAATTTATGTAATTCCCTGGCGTTTTCGCTGTCGAGGTTTCCTGTAGGTTCATCTGCCATTACTATATCAGGGTTGTTGATGAGTGCACGGGCCACAGCAACTCTTTGTTGTTCGCCACCACTAAGTTCATCAGGTTTATTGTTCAGTCTGTCAGCCAGGCCAAGCTGGGTAAGCAGTTCAGTTGCCCTGGCTTCTACTTCTTTCTTAGGGGTGCCGGCAATCCATCCGGGGATACATACATTCTCCAGCGCAGTAAATTCTGGAAGTAAGTGGTGGAATTGAAAAATAAAACCAATATGCTTGTTTCGAAATTTAGCCAGTGTGTTGCCATTCAGTTTCCCCAGTGCACTTCCTTTTAGCATGACTTCCCCACTGTCGGCTTTATCCAGGCTACCTAGGATATGCAGGAGTGTGCTTTTACCTGCACCGGAAGAACCCACAATAGATACAATCTCACTCTGATTTATATGGATATCTACTCCTTTGAGCACCTTAAGCGGTCCATAACTTTTACGTATTCCCCTGGCTGATAACATGCTGTCAAAACTAATGTTTTCTTCTTTAAAGCAATTTGAAACAGTATTAACCACGAAATGGTTAAAATAAATACCCACTATGTTTTGCACAAAAAATGCTAAAAACAAAGAAACATTTGGTAAATCCAAACGAACAATTACATTTGCACAAAATTTAAAACCTAGTATTATGTTTTGGACCTTAGAATTAGCCTCACACTTAGAAGATGCTCCATGGCCTGCTACCAAAGATGAACTGATTGATTACAGTATCAGAAGTGGTGCACCTATTGAAGTAATTGAAAATCTTCAGGAACTGGAAGACGAAGGCGATATGTACGAAGGCCTGGAGGACATCTGGCCCGATTACCCAAGTCAGGAAGACTTCTTCTTTAATGAAGATGAGTATTAAACTATTAAAACAAAGATATAAGCCCTCCTTAACGGAGGGTTTTTTGTTTGGAGGAAAGAAAAAAAATTTTATGAAAACACTGACCAAAGCCATTTCCCCAAGGCCCACATGCCCCAGGCAGCCAATAAAATGAGGATACAGAAAATGATCAGGATCATTGACAGGTATCCTTTTGCTGAACCCTGGTGCTTCCCTTCTGCATAATGTTCTTTCAAAAGTTTGACGTTCCTGTTATTGGCTTTAAAATAAAAATCAAAGATCCAGCCCAATATGGGAATAGCCCCAACAAAGAAATCTAACAAAACATTACCCAGCATTTTGGCTGCTAGCTTGCTGCTTGCTCCATGTTGTTTCATTACAAAAACCAGTGCCAGCGACATCAAAGTGGTTGCCCCATTTCCTGCAAAAGGGATTAGGTTTAGTATCGGATCCAATCCGAAACGAAAATTCCCTATTTTCAAACTGCTATCCAGCAACCTGCTAAATTTCTCTACCCAAACCAACGAATTGTTTCCCTTTTCATTTTTCATAAGTTGCAGAAAGCAAATCATGTTCCTTATTTTAAATCGTGTATGAACAAAGGGGAAATATAAGTTTAAGGTTGTCTGGCTTTTGATAAAATCTTATATTGCACGTACAACCTTTTTCATGAAAAAGTCTTTACTCTTTTCTTTTTTACTTTTCTTTTTTACAGCAATCTCTTTTGCCCAGATAACGATTACTCCAAATGGAACAGCACAGGCATTGGCGGAACGTCTTGTGGGAACGGGTGTGACAATTTCCAATGTAAGTTTTACAGGAAATGTGGCTATGGCAGGCTTTTTTAAAAATATTGGGAATACCAATATTAACCTTGATAGTGGCATTGTCCTCACTACAGGAAGGGCAGCAACTGCAGGTTCAAGTTATGGGGTTAATGGAAATGGTGCTACCCAAGCCTCTTCTGTTTTAGCTGATATGGGCTGGGGTCTTCCCGGAGATGCACAACTGGCAGCAACTATAAATACTCCGGTTAGCCAGTTGAGCGATGCCTGTGTGTTAGAATTTGATTTCAAACCATTGGGAGATACAGTTCGTTTCCGATACGTATTCAGTTCCGAAGAGTACGATCAGGATTATGTTTGCACCTACAATGATGCATTTGCATTTTTTATATCAGGTCCGGGTATTACCGGTACACCAAATATTGCCTTAGTTCCGGGTACTACAACTCCTGTTTCTATTTTTAATGTAAATAATGTTCCACCTTTTGAATGTCCGAACAATACAGGGTATTATATCAATAATACGACAAACAAATATTTTACGCATGATGGACATACTACTGTATTCACAGCTGTAAGCCGTGTACAACCATGCCAGACCTATCACCTGAAGATGGTCATTTCTGACGTGGTAGATGATCTATATGATAGTGGCGTTTTCCTTGAAGCAAGAAGTCTTAGCTCAAATGCTTATACACTGCAAAATATTACACAGTTCGATCCTTCCAATAACAACAGCTACCTGGTGGAAGGCTGTGTTCCGGGTTCTGTTAAAATAAGTCGTGCACTGGTTACAGCACAACCAGAAACAGTTTTCCTGGGTTATGGAGGCACAGCTATTAATGGGGTAGACGTACAACTTCTGCCTCCCTCAATTATTATTCCTGCAGGACAGACAGATGCTATACTTAATATTATTCCAATCATTGATGGCCTTGCAGAAGGAATTGAAGTGTTGAATATTTATACGCTTGCACCTTGCAGTGCCGGTGCACCGGTACGCACAGATAGTACAAAATTGGAGATAAGGGATTATGATATTTTAGGAATAATTCCTGATTCTGTTTTCCTCTGCCGCAACGGATCCCAACAATTGCAGGCCACCAATACCTGGACAACTTATGCCTGGGATCCAAATCCTGCTTTGAGCAGTACTACGGTTTATAATCCGATAGCAACACCAACTGCTGCAGCAACTACTTATTATTGCACAGCTACTATTGGTAATTGCCAGGCAAGAGATTCGGCCTTTCTTAAATGGAAGGATTTAGAGTTTTTATCTAAAACAGACATACTGTGTACTGCAGGTAGCAATGGTCAGATTAAAATTGCTGCCGGTCCGGAATGGCTGGCCCCGCTTCAGTTTCAGATAGGCACCGGGCCATTTCAGGCAGACAGTACTTTCAATAACCTGCCAGTAGGAAACTATTACATAAAAGTACAGGATGCCTCAGGCTGTCTTGATAGTATTCCTGTTTCCCTGGTTCAAAGTTTTCCTGATCTTTTATTTACACCTGCAGTAACCAATGGAAGTTGTGCCGGTACTGTCGCAGATGGTTCTATTACGTTAAATGCAAATGGTGGTAAAACGCCTTATGAGTATCAGTTAAACAGTGGAACCTTTCAATCAACAAATAACTTTTCTGTTCCTGCGGGAAGCTATTCGGTTACCGTAAGAGATGCAAATAATTGCACTAAAACCAGTACTGTCGTTGTTGGTTTTGATAATAACCTTGCTATTACACCGGGAGCGGGTCAAACCATTTGTGAAGGAAGTTCTGCCTCGCTATCAGTTACCGGTACAGCTGACAGTTATGCCTGGTTTCCGGCGGCTACACTCACTAACAGTAATACGACATCACCTACCGCAACACCAATAACTACTACTAAATATTATGTGAGGGGTACAAAAGGAATTTGCAACATCCTCGATTCAGTAATGGTATTTGTAAACCCTGCACCTATACCAAATGCCGGTAAAGATACCAGTGTATGTTTTGGTGGAAGTGTAGTAATGAATGGTGCTTCGGGAGGCACTATATATCAATGGACCCCATCCACCTATCTTGATAACTCGACCATTCAATCTCCGACCGTCACCCGCCCGTTAAATGATATTACTTATACGCTTTCTGTGTCAGATGCCAACGGCTGTAACTCATTGGTTACAGATGACATATTTGTAAAAGTGACTCCTGCTGTCAGAATTTTTGCCGGCAAAGACACGATAGTTGCAATAAGTCAGCCAGTACAATTGCAGGCAGCAGAAACAAATGCAAGTGGTGTTACAAACTGGGTTTGGGCACCTGTTACTGGTCTTAATAATCCCAGGATCGCAAATCCCGTGGCCACACTTACAGATGATATTACATATGTAGTTACAGGTTCTACCCCCGAAAATTGTGAAGGATCTGATACATTGAAAATAAAAGTGTACAAAGGCCCACGGCTGTATGTTCCCTCAGCATTTACACCAAATGCAGACGGAAGAAATGATTTGCTAAGGGTAATATCCGTCGGGATGAAAACCACAAAATACTTTACTGTTTACAACCGGTATGGCCAGGCTATTTTTACTACTGCTGATTTCCGGAAAGGTTGGGACGGCAGGTATAAAGGACAAGCTCAACCTGCGGGCGGATATGTTTGGATAGCGGAGGCTGTAGACTATAAAAATAACGTGGTAAAAGAACATGGAACCTTCATTATGATCAGGTAAGATCCTACATTTTATTTCATAAAAAAAAGCTGAGCCGGTAACAAAATTACCGGCTCAACTTATATATGTTCAGAAATAGTTTATAACCTTCAGGTCATCTGACTATGTAAACTTACTCCACAAAAACCTGTTTTTTTATCACAGCACCTTCGGTTACTTCTGTAATGAATCTTTCTTCTGCAACATTGTATCCATTCCCTTTTTCACAGAAATGTACTTTTAAATTTTCAATACTGATCGGGCACCCATCCGGAATGTCTGCAATATTGCTATGCGTTATATCATGTCCATCTAATATCATTACAAGTCCACTTCCAATAGCTTCCATAATGTTACCATCTGTTATCAGCATACCGGTATCCTCACCCAGGCCTATGCCAATGCTGGAGGGATTTGCAGCTATTGCCTGTGCCAGGCGGCCAAAGCGGCCACGTTTTTCAAAATGCGAATCAAAAATCACCCCATTCATAAAGCCAAGACCGGTCGTTATTTTCACTTCACCTTTCAGGTGGGCACTGCTGGCATTTCCTTCATAGATCATCGTGTTACTCATAGCCATGGCACCGGCACTTGTACCTGCTATCAGGAAATCCGGTTCCTCTCCATATCTTTTAAAAAGAATATTTAAAAAATCTGTTCCGCCAAACACACTGGTAAGTCTTAGCTGGTTTCCACCACTAAACATCACAGCTTTACAGGCTTTTAGTCTAAGTTTATATTCATCTTTGTTGGCATCAGTTCGGTTCCTGATGTGCATGGTGTTGATGTTTGTACAACCAATTTTCCCGAAAGCATCCAGGTAATTATCACCTACTTCCTGTGGAATCATGCTGGCAGTTGTGATGACTTCTATACAAGAGTCTACACCACCAATTTCTTCTACAATGCGACGTAGAATGCCAAGTTCAAAAAAATTGAGGTTATTTCTGGTGATCCTTCCACTTTCCAGGTCAGTGCCTTTGTCTTCGGCGCCGCCTATTGCAAGGAGTTTTCCTTTTGGATGCTGCATCTAAGAGATACGGTTTGGTAATGTGTAAAAATACGGAATTCAATTTTGTTCAGATTTCTCTTTCCGATTATAACGCTAAGCAATTCAGTAAAATTTGTTAAGTCTCACCAATGGCCTGGCTTATATTAAAACGCAGAATTTGGCTAAATCTTATTATTTTAATTTTTATTTTTTTTTTCATGACATTTCTTAGAACGCCACCCCCGGTACTAACCCCAGCTTCAGCCCCGCCATCCGCTGTAGCCCTTCCGTTCCTCCAGGGGCTGCCGCTACTGTCGGGCGTAGGTTTTCGGCGGCAAAATCAATCTTCAGCTTTTTTTACCTTCTTCGTTTTCACTTGAATTCATAGCAATTTGAACCAATACTTTTTATTCTTTTTTTAACTGATAAAGTAAAAAAATCAATGCTTATATAACTACAATGGACAGAAAGACAATAGTTATAGCTGATGGAACAGTTAATCCTGGAGGGAGGATAGTAAACATTACTGGCAAAAAAACGGAGAAGTTGTCTGTCCTGCCCGCCTCAGTAGTGATAAAAAACGATCGCTGAGTTATAAAAAGCCGGCGCCAGGGTAGTGCAGCTGGATATGAACCATGTAGAAGAAATGAGTAAAATTGTAAATGGGGCTTCCTGCGTTATTTCTGCTTTGGCAGGATTGAGGGAAGCCATCATAGCTGCTCAAAAAAAATTACTGGATGCTGCCGTAACCTACTACTGACAATGAACGCTATCCTGCTATACAATGGACAACAGCAAAGGACTTGCTGCAACATTCCTGGCTAAATAAAAAAAGGCTGCTACTCTTTCAGGTAACAGCCTTATTGAAACATGATATTTACCCTTTTATTTTTTTAGGTCAAACCTGTCCAGGTTCATCACCTTAGTCCAGGCGGCAACAAAATCGGTAACAAATTTTTCCTTTGCGTCATCTGTTGCGTACACTTCGGCTACAGCCCTCAGCTCTGAATTAGATCCGAAAATAAGATCGGCACGGGTTCCTGTCCAGCGTACTTCTCCGGTAGAGCGCTCTTTTCCTTCAAAGGTATGTTGCTTGTCATCTGCAGCACTCCATGTAGTAGTCAGGTCAAGTATATTAACAAGAAAATCATTGGTTAGTTCACCAGGTCTTTTTGTAAAAACACCATGTGTAGAATGATTGTAGTTTGTGCCAAGAACTCTAAGGCCTGCAATCAATACAGTAAGTTCCGGTGCGGAAAGCGTCAATAACTGTGCTTTATCTACCATTAATTCTTCGGGAGTAACTGTGTGGTGTGGCGCCGCATAGTTGCGGAATGCATCTCCTGCAGGCTCCAGTGCATCAAATGAATGGGCATCTGTTTGTTCTGCAGTAGCATCAGTACGGCCGGGATGGAACGGTACTTTTACATCATTGCCAGCTTTTTTTGCAGCCAGTTCTATTCCGGCAGCACCACCTAAAACGATCAGGTCAGCCATCGAAACTTTCTTCCCGCCGGATTGGGCGTCGTTAAATTCTTTCTGAACAGATTCCAGTGCATCTAAAACTTTTGTAAGTTGTGCAGGGTCATTTACTTCCCAGTTTTTTTGAGGTGCCAGTCTTATTCTAGCTCCATTTGCACCACCTCTCTTATCTGAGTTACGGTAAGTAGATGCGGATGCCCAGGCAGTGGTTACCAGTTCAGAAACAGTCAACCCCGTAGCATGTATTTTTTCTTTCAGTGCTGATGCATCATCTTCATTAATTAACTCATGATCAACTGCCGGAACAGGATCCTGCCAGATGAGTGCTTCTGCAGGTACTTCCGGGCCAAGATAGCGGGCAATTGGTCCCATGTCACGATGGGTTAATTTAAACCAGGCTTTTGCAAATGCATCTGCAAACTGATCGGGGTTTTCAAAATATCTCCTGGATATCTTTTCATATGCAGGGTCTACTTTTAGCGCCAGGTCCGTGGTGAGCATAAACGGTGCATGTTTTTTTGAGGGATCATGAGCATCCGGCACAGTACCGGCAGCGGCGCCATCTTTTGGCGTCCATTGAAATGCGCCCGCAGGACTTTTGGTCAATTCCCATTCTATACCAAACAGGTTTTCAAAATAGCTGTTGCTCCATTTGGTTGGAGTTGCAGTCCACGCACCTTCCAGGCCGCTGGTTATAGTGTCTTCGCTATGCCCCTTTCCAAAAGTATTCTTCCACCCTTTGCTCATTTCTTCAATCCCTGCAGCTGCTGGCTCACTTCCTATATAATCGAGTGGATCTGCAGCACCATGTGTTTTACCAAATGTGTGACCGCCTGCTATAAGTGCTACGGTTTCCTCATCGTTCATTGCCATACGGCCAAAAGTTTCCCTGATATCACGGGCAGACTTTAAAGGATCAGGCTCCCCGTTTGGTCCTTCAGGATTTACATACATTAATCCCATTTGCACAGCACCAAGTGGATTTTCCAACTCTCTGTCACCCGTATACCTGCTATCTCCCAGCCATTCCGTTTCTGATCCCCAATACACATCTTCCTCCGGCTCCCACACATCTTCACGTCCGCCGGCAAAGCCAAAGGTTTGCAATCCCATTGATTCCAGGGCACAGTTCCCGGTAAGGATCATCAGATCTGCCCAGGATATTTTTTTACCATATTTCTGTTTAATAGGCCACAGCAATAATCTTGCTTTGTCCAGGTTGGCGTTATCAGGCCAGCTATTCAGCGGAGCAAAACGCTGGGTACCTGCAACAGCTCCACCACGGCCATCGGAGATACGGTAGGTGCCTGCACTATGCCAGGCCATCCTGATAAAGAAAGGACCGTAATGACCATAATCTGCCGGCCACCAATCCTGTGAGTCTGTCATCAGGTTATAGATATCTTTCTTAAGCGCTTCCAGGTCTAGCTTTTTAAATTCCTCAGCATAATTAAAATCCTTATCCATTGGGTTGGATAGGTTAGAATGCTGCCTCAATAATCCTATTTGTAAAGACTTTGGCCACCAGTCACGGTTGGTACGTCCCCTACCTGCACTTTCTTTCCTGGCACCGCCGGAGAAAGGGCATTTTCCCGGTTCTGGTGCCGGGCCATTCATGTCAAAAACCTTAGTTGTTGACTCATGATTATTATCCATTGTTCTGTGTTTTGTTTATAAAGGTTCCAAAGTACAAAAACAATATGATAATCTTAATTTATACTATCTATATGGTAATAGGCAAAAACTATGATGGAAAATTATCAAATAGAATGTGCTTAAAGGAAAGTTTATTAGAAATTGAATCTACTCACTCTTTCTACTAAACTGTGTTGGTTTTTTATTTTCCTGCGCTAGTGCTACTATTTCTATGATTCTTTTCTGCCTGGTTTCCTCTCTTTTAGCCACAAACAGCCATTGCAGGATTTGTCATTTTTTTGAGTACTTAGTATTTAGTACTTAGATAAAACCATTTGATTTTACTTTCTCTATTATTTCGAAACCAGCTTTGGTCATTAACTTCTGCTTAATCAGTCGCTCTATCTTTTCTTTATTTACTTTAGACCAAACACTATTTTCTTTTCTTCTACAAAAAAATTGCATGAATTTTTCTTCATCTATAGATTTTGCTTTGCTATCAATCCAGCCGAAACAAAGTGCTTCGTCTACAGCATCACTGTAGGCCAGGGTGGGGTGGCCGGATTTTTTTTATAACAGATCACCCAGGTAGATTTTTTTTTGTGGTTTTTTTTTAACCATTCTCTCCATTCCCGGCGGGATTTTGGATAAAAAGTTTCAAGCTTTTTGGCGTTTCATTCTATTTTAATAATAGTTTTCTCCATCTAGCTTTAAGTTCAAAGATTCGGTATTCCCAAATTGATCAATCATTATTGTTTAAGGCTTCCAGATACTTCTCAATGTAACTTTCCTTCTCCTTAGATTTATATTGTTGTATATACCTGGGATGATCCAGGATACTTATGTTGTCAAAAAGCTTAGCTTCTTTGTTTAAAATATGGATAAATGTTGCATTTTTTTTCCCCAGCACATAAACCCCGGAGCTGTCTAATCCCATTTTGATATGGTTCTTCAGGGTAGTCACCATAAAGGCTTTTACCATATCAAATAGTAATAGGTCATCATAGTAATTTGCATTTACCCATTTGCCTTGTATTGTTCTGCGGACGATGGCTAAAGGAAAAGGTGAGTTAATATAAAATTGGTTATAAAATGTATTTATTCCTCCATAAGCTTCAATCATGTCATAGATAAAAACAGAGGAAATCTCGTGCGTATGTGCGCTCTGCATTTTAATTCCGCAGATGCTTTCTAATCGTTTGGTATCTGTAAATGGAACACCTGTAACCCCGGCACCATGGCGGCCGGGATTAATGCCTATAATAAATTTTCTTTGATTGGAATCGTTGTAAAATTTGCTGTAAAACTGTTGCATTACCTGCATCGTTTCAGTATTTTCCAGGAAAGGATTAATGACCCTGAAATCTTCGGGAAGGTCTCCAGGATATTGTAGGTGACGGTTGAAATTAATTACTTTTTCTCCAAATGTTATTGGCATGAGATGTTGTTTATTTTCTTATCCCTAAACTATAAACTTCTGAAGTCAAATCAAAGCAATAGCATTTCTGAAATGCACAAGTGAGGACTATAAGAAATGACTGGAAACTACTACTATGTTGCTACTTGTTTCTAAGGTTACAATTAAATACTTTTTTTAAACTCATTAAGTACACCCTACAATAACATGTACTTTGACTGTTGGAAGGATATTTTCGTAGGAGCAATGAACTGAATAGAAATTGTGGCGTAATTTTATGAGCTAAAATTAAATGTAAAACTAGTTTCCTTATCAGAAGAAATAAAGCTTAAGGTTCCATCATGTGCTTTTGCAATTTCTGAACATATGTAAAGCCCTAGCCCCAGGCCATTCTGACTAGACCTGTCCGTCTCCCTGGTGAAAGGTGAAAATAATTGATCGTGTAGCTCTGCCGGAATAGGAGTTCCGTGATTTGAGACACTCATTACTATATGTCCATTATCATGCATGGCTTCTACCCGAACAGGCAAATTCAAGTCGCCATGAGTGAGTGCATTGGCTAGTAAGTTGGAGAGCAATTGTGCAACCCGGTCAGCATCGCAGTTCACAAGCTTGTTAATAGTTATATTAGAAGTAATTTCTTTTTTTGGGTAGATAAGTTTCATTTCATTCACTACATGTTCTATCACAGGTGTAAGTGAAATGTCTTTCCTGTTCAACACTATACCCTCGCCCAGACGTGTTCGGGCAAAGTCCATTATATTATTCACCAGTTCCGTCATTCGAACACTACTTCTTTTTATACTAGCTAGCAGGAGTGCTTTGTCTGCATCGGTGGAACCTTCCAGCAGGTCGACAGCCATTCTAACTGCAGATAAAGGGTTGCGGAGGTCATGACCCAGAACAGCAATCAGCTGCTCCCTCAGTGTAACCATCCCTTTTTGTTCTACAAGTTCTTTCTCAGCTGTTTTTTTTGCATCTTTGAGGTTTTGTTCATATAGCAAACGATCAGTTGCTTTTAGTATAGTAAATCGTATAAAACTTGATTTGCCTTCTTTGTCCCTGCACTCCTGGGCATTTACCATCACCCTTAATTTATTTCCTGAAGTACTACTTAACTCCAGTACTACTTCATCAAAAAAACCCTGCATACGTAGCAAGGGCCATAAATGCGTATGATAATAAATTTTACCACCGACAGCAAGCAGGTCAGAAAATTTTTTGATTGTTAATTCATGAACTGTACAATCTATCCAACTTGCAATTTTAGCATTTGCCCTCAAAATGTTGCCCTCGGTATCTGCTATCACAAAACCACACAGACTCCCTTCGAAAAAGTCTTCAAAACTTTCCATATGGGTTTCAGTGTCTGATTTGATTAGAGGCATCATTAAGCTAGATATTTCTTTATTTCATCAATGGTTTCTTGGGGTGCACTGAGGTTTGGACAATGACCTGTTGCTTTCATTATTACCAATTTGCTGTTTTTCATTTGTTGGTGCATATATTCTCCTACGGATTGTGGCGCAATTACATCCTCTGAGCATTGCAATATGAGCGAAGGTACATCTACTGACGAAAGTAAATTTCTTTTATCTGTGAGGAAAGTTGTACGGGCAAAATGCTTGGCGATTGCGGGATCTGTTCTGCAAAAACTATTGGTAAGTTCTTCACCTAATTCATGCCTGTCGGGGTTTCCCATGATCACCGGCGCCATAGCCATAGACCAACCAAGGTGATTCTCCTCAAGGGATTCCAGCAATTCATCAATCTGCACATGGCTGAAACCTCCTACATAATCACCATCATTTATATAGGATGGCGAAGGTGAAACAAGGATGAGCGCTTTGAACAGGCCGGGAGATTCCAGGGATGCAATAACACCCATCAGTGCACTTACAGAATGCCCAACAAAAATAATATCCTCCAGCTGAAGGGCTGTAGCAATGTCTACAATATCATTTGCATATCCTTCAAGTTTTTCATACTTCCCGGGTTCAAAAGCGGAAATATCAGAACCTCCAGCACCAACATGATCAAACATTATAACCCGATAATTTTCTTCAAATGCCGGAGCTACAGACCTCCACATGTTTTGATCACAACCAAAGCCATGGGCGAACAAGATCACCTGGGACCCGGTACCTTTTGCGATGACATTATTACGTTTTATTACGTTCATGACATAAATTAATTTTGTAAGCTAAAATAAAGCTATCTATTTTTAAATAACTTAAACTATAGCTTGTAACCATCTTTTTACTTGGAAAACTTCTTCTGAATTTAAGCAAAGGCTAAGTTGTTTCTTCTCTGTCTTTGAAAGTCTAAAATATTAAAATCACATAAATTAAAATCAGAATTAAACCTCAAGATAGGTTTATTCTGAGTTAATGGTAAGTTAGAATAATGCTACAAACAAATCATTTAACATCCTAATTTAAAAAAGTATGTCTTACAACCTACAAGTATTTAGCAATAGTAAGAGAAGGTGTTGGTTATTAATACCATTGTAATGAGGACAATGTAAGGTAAGGCATCATCTTACTGTTCTAACTGTGTATACAAATCTTAGCTAATTATTACCTAATGTGAATAGGCTGCTGAATCAGGTTGGGTAGTAGCAGGCAGTATTTTTCTTTTTACAAATCGCTTACCGGCTACTTTGTTCAAAATAAGATCTTATAACTATTGACTAGCATCTTGATCCTTATTTTTTCTGTTCATATCTTCCTCCTCTGGTATATCATCGATCATTGCTTTTACTGCATTTAGAAATGTAATTTTCTTTCCTGGTTCAATACTGTCGTCTGTAAAAAGAGCGCCTATATAGCGGATCATATCTGCCCTGGGACCACCTTCTTTTTTTGCTAACTCTTCCGAACTCATCTTACTGAGTTCTTTAATAGTAGCAATAATAAATATTATAAAAAGGATAACTACAACACTAGTTAAAACGACTAAGTCGATATTATTTTCCATAGTTGTTTATTATTGTTTTTTCATATTAAAAAAGATGAGGAAACCAAGGATGGTAGGAGGCCAAAGTCCTATAAAGATGGCACGCTGAGGGTCTTTAAGGATCACATAATAATATTCTGATACAAAAATCAGTACTACTACCATAGCAACGATTAATAATTCTGAAATTTTGAATTTTTTGAACATTAAGTAAATTTTATTTTTAAAATATGTAGAACTGATTCTTAATTTTCACTGGTTTTTATTTGCCTTAAACTGTTGTACATGTCATGCATGATCTGCATGTGTGGTGCAGTAAGTACTGCCAGGCTCAGAAATAAATAACCTACTACCGTACTACTGTTGATGAACATGAAACCTGTAAGGCCAAACAAGCTAATTCCGACAATGGCGAGTAAACTATACAAGAGTATTTCTTTCTTAATGCTGGTGTGGGTATTGGCATTATCCTTTCTTAAGTAGATGATAATATTATTGAGCGACAAAACTGAATGCCATATTACAAAGTAAAAAGTGAAGCCAAGCAATAAAGGAAGTTTAAATAGGATGAACAAAATAACCGCAAGCCGAATGATGAACTGACCTTTGTCATTTGCACCTGTATGGTTGTTTTGCAGAAAATAAATAAATGCTGAGGTAAAAAACAGGATGCCTGAAACGGAGATAATGTGGTAACGGTTTGTGTCAAGCCAGTTGATCAAATTTGCATTCTCCTGGCCCGCATTGAAGAGTTGGAACAGCGGTTTTACTTCTTCAAAATGATGAAGTAATATAACAGAAAGTATAAGTAACCCATAAAAAATAACGAATGCTTTGCCCGCAAAAGTATTTGTCCTGAACTGGTATAGATCAGTTTCTCCAAAATGATATGCAGCAAATAGTATGAACAAAAAATTTCCTGCAACAGGGAAAAACCAAAAGATTGCGGCAAAGCCAAAAAGCCGTGAGAGATAGATAACTAAAAATCGTAATTTCGAAAAAGACTTTTTCGTGCTGTTTGCATTTTGAGAAGCTACCAACAGGTCTGCTGCACCGTGAGGTACGCCTAGTAAAAGGATACCTGTTAGAAAAATGATGAATTGTATATTACTATCAATTGGTAATATATGTTGTTGGAAAAACAACAGGAGACAACCCAATATCAATAGTACAAATCTGAGCATGGTACATTTTAAAAAATAAGAAGTGCAATAACATGTATTGCACTTCTTGAAAAAATAGTTAAGCAACTGCTTTTGGATCAGGTCTGTCTGATTGTGCGAGTGCATAAATCACAAGACCAAATCCAATCTTATTTATGGCATCTCCAATGTTGTAGACAATGTCCATGTTCAGCCCTTCAAACACCCGGAAACCAAATAGGCCACCTGCGGTTCCTGCTATGTATCCAACCGGATAAATTGCCCAACCTACAAGCACAAACCATCCAAGGGTTCTTACAGCATTTGCTACAGCGGCACCTTCCTTATTGGCAAGTTTTGCAACATCGCCAAACCAAACAAGGTAAACAATGTAGAAGTATGCCAGGCCACTGACTAATCCCCAAACCCAGCTTTGGGTTTCTTTGCCGTAAATAGCTTCACCAATGTAGCCTGTTATCAGCATGACAAGAGAAGCAAATATTAACTTCCAAAGCAGGCTTTGTTTTGCACCAGACTTTTTTGTGATGAGGTAAAACTCTACACACATTAATGGTACAGTCAAAATCCAGTCAACATAACGGAAAAAAACCGGAGACTCACCTGTGTCAAGGTTGTAGCCCCTCATGTAGTAATAATGCACAGCTGCAATAAAAGTAATAAGACCTGAAACAAGGATAGACGTTCGCCACCTATGAGGCACGTTGCTCATCTCAAATAAAAAGAATACAGAAGCGGCCATCATGGCCATAGTGCCTACAAAAAATGTAAAGGCGACATAATTGTTGTTTGCAATTGGGAGAATCCCTTCTAGTGTTGGATGCATATATGTATGGTTTAGATTTCAGCGGGGAAATGGAGTAAGCAGGTAAAAATTGAAGGTTATTTGAATTGGTAATATTGTTAAGGGTAAAACAAATTATTATTTCAAAAGTTTTACAAAAAATAAAAAACTTTTTATTTCAGTTGAGTTTTTAAAAAATAATTATGCAACTGTACACTTCGTTGAATGTTAGGCTGGATAAGTGTTTCAACTCTTCAACAAAAAATAATTGTTGATCGTTTGCTGTTTTTTACTTGACCTATTAGTGTTTGATATATCAAACAAAAAGCGACAGAAATCATAAACAAATTAGAATAGGAAATTCCAACTTTTTTAATTTTTTAGAGAAAAAAAAATGTTGATCTTCTGCAGATTTAATGGCAATATTGCAGATGAAGACATGATAATATGTAGTGGTAAAAGCTGAGTAAAACTAATTTTAGTATTTAGGTGTTAGATTTTTTTCATGATGTCAGTATTCAACTTTTTGTTGGTATGAATTGCTTTACTATAAAGTGTAGATAATTTATTTTGTTGATGCAGGTAGATTGGAATACTTGCTTCTTGTTTTATAAAAAAGTTGATGAGATCAAAGCAAAAAAATTTCCGATGTCATTTTTAAATTGATAGATTTATCAATGCTTTAGCTTTCTCTGAATATGATGAACCTGTTTTCAACAGAAGGATTGTCTTTACCACAATCAAGTTTCATTATAAGTCGGCTCTGACCTGGGATGGGTAGTTCGGGATGTTCAGCCCCAGGATAATATTATGTTCTGCTATTTGCAAGTCACCGGAAACCAGCACCCTTAATACCCCGCTGCCACCACGGTTTTCTGCAAACCTTCTTTTTTCTTTCGTCAGGAGTTTGTCATCATCAAAAACAAATTCATCGATATAATATTCAGTATCAATACTTGGTTCTTTTATAGAAGTATGAATGTGTGCCGGCATTGTATTATCTGGATAGGGAGCAGGGCGGATCGTATAGATGGCATATTTGCCGTTCGCATCAGACTGTACCCAACCCCGGATATGCCCATGCCTTTTGGCTTGTTCATCCATTCCCTCTACGGGTGAGTAATATCCATTATGATCTGTCTGCCAATAGTAGATGATAACGTTTGGTTTAGGAGTTTTGCCATCTAGCTGAAAAACTGTTCCGGTAATTAAAAGTTTTTGTCCTTTTTCATTCCAGCCACTACTGGTATCTACAGAGGTGACATTTTTTGGTAAACCGATATACATTAATTCACAGCCATCACAGCCACCTCCCACTATTTTATTTTTACTGTTTGATGGTTTGGTAGCAGATGAGATTTCGTTTTTTGTCTGGCCGTTACAACTGGTTACTGCTGTGAAGAGGAACGTACAAAGAACAATGTTATACAATACTGACATGATGGAATATTTGATTTTCTGCTCCTCTGGCATGATTGACCATTTCGTTTAAAATAAGAATATTCCGGGGCAATAGCAATTTACCCTGGGATAGCAAATCAGTTTAATTAAAGTATTTGATAAACAAAACCTGCCCTTATTTTATTGCAGAAAAAGGAATATCCTGAATAGGGTAGGACTCCCAACCTTTGAAATCAAAATGCCACCATTCAAATTTAAATACTGTAAAACCTTTGTCTTGCATAGCATTAATGAGTAAGTCCCTGGCCGTACGTTGCTCTGCTGTTCCGTTTTTAAATTTTGGATAAGCACTTTTATTCATTTCATCATATTGGCTGGTCATGCTTACTTCCTTTCCCGTTTTTAGATCGTACAGACTCAGGTCTACGGCGCAACCACGGTTGTGCCTGGAGCGCTCTTTTGGGTTGGCAACGAATTTTTTATTTTTCGCCGGCGTAATGTCCCAGAATAACTTCGTCACACTCCATGGCCGGTA
>JBBQYS010000012.1:0-39517 GCA_038208485.1 Chitinophagales bacterium | reverse complement strand
TAATAGGACTGTTACTTTGAAGGATGGCTGGGCGAAGAAGGATAAGTAAAACAATCTATGCTTAACCCAAATGTTAGAAATAAAATGTAACTGATATGGCATTATTAATAATTCAAAAATAACCATTATGGAAACCGTGATGATTGAAAAAAAATAAAAAAGCATACAAACTCCTAAAAGATCTTGAAGAATTAAACATTTTAAAAGTGTTAAAAGACTCTGCTACTTCTAAAACAAATTTGTTTGAAAAATATTATGGCTCTATAACTGATGAACTAGCAGAAAAAATGCAAAATCATGTTTCAAAAAGTAGAAAAGAATGGAGCAGAAATATTTGATTGACTCTAACTTAATAATTGTTTTTTTAGGGAAGAAGTTGCCTGAATAGTCATTGCCAATAATCGCTCAGATTTTCAATTCTTCAGCGTTTATTTCTATAATAAATAAGATTGAGGTTCTTAGCTATAATTTGTCCGAAACGGAAGCCAATCACATAAATAATCTTCTTAACAATTTTTCAATCATAGGAATACAAGAGGAAATCACAAATTGAACAATTGAAATTAGGGGAAAATATAAAATAAAATTAGGAGATACTATTATTGCAGCTACTGCATTAGAATACAAATTGACGATTGTAACGAGGAATATTAAAGACTTTAAGAAATTGAATGAATTAAATTTATTAGATCCTCACTCCTTTTAATAAATCAAAACCTTTCCACCTTCACCCCCAGCCCATTCCCCATTCCCACCGTCATAAATCCATTATTATATTCCAGACCTGTAGCTGAATCTTCTGTAAGCAATAGTGGCCCATCTGCATCTAAATAATCTGCATCAGGAGAAAGTTGTAATAATGCTGCACTTCCTATGGAGGTTTCATTCATGCAACCCAACATAACTTTGAGGTTTCGTTTTTTTGCTTCGCTGATCATTCTTCTTGCCGGTGTAATACCACCACATTTTGTCAGTTTAATATTTATCCCATCAAAGCAGGAAGCACATTTTTCTACATCTGATTCTGCGACGCAACTTTCATCTGCAATCAGTGGTAAGGTGGAGGCTGCTTTAAGCTGTACCATTTCTTCCCAATTATCTTTTGCCAATGGTTGTTCTATCAGTTCGGCACCTAATTCTTTCAACACAGGAATTTTTTCCAGTGCCTGTTCAAGTGTCCACCCCGCATTTGCATCAATCCTGAAAGGGGCATCTGTAACTTTTCGTAATGCTGCTATGCGTTCCACATCTCCTTCATCACCAGCTTTTATTTTATAAATAGGCCAGGGATTTTCCAGAATTTTTTTTGTCATTATTTCTACCGAATCAATACCGATTGTATAATCTGTAACCGGGAATTCCTTTCCTGCATTCCCCCAAAGTTCGTGCAGAGGTTTGCGTTTCATTTTTCCAAAAATATCCCAGGCTGCCATATCTAATGCGCTAACAAGAAATGGATTTTTTGGAAATAAATGATGCAAGTAATGCCAATACCTTTCAGGATCGGTGAGTGCAAACTGCTCAATAAATCTTTTTTTTAATTCTATATCAGCCACCATTTTTTCAACCGTAATATCGTAGTAGCTGATAGCAGGTGCTTCTCCATAACCATAGAAGCCAAAATACTCCAACTCAACGAGCAGAGCCGGCTGATGGGTTTTTGTTCCTTTTGAAATGGTAAACGGATAATGGAAAGGAGTATTGATTATTTTATATGATAATTTCAATAATTGAAAACTTTAGAATGATGATTTAAAATAATGCCTAAGTAATATTCCAGCCTGTTCGAAAAATAATGTTATATAAAATTTATTCTGCATCATTTTTCAGAATTGATATCCGGGAGAGTTCATATAAAATGGAGTTGAAGTTTCTTGTTCAATTTATTTGTCCGTGTTCGAAATAAAAGCAAATCAAGTCTTCAAACGGATCGGGATATTTTATAATTGTAAGAAATACTTCAAACCATTTTTAATAAGTTACCCTCTCCCACTTTCTTTAACCAGTTGTTTTATTTCCTCATTAAAATCAGTTTCCTCCAGTAATTGTTCCATCGTAAGATGCATTCTATAATTCCATACATGTTGTGGATCTGCAGGAATATTTATTCTTTCTGCCGATGGATCATCTCTCCTGATGGTAGCATTCGTAGCCAGGACATCCTGCATCAGGAAAACAGCCCACATACCGGGGGAATATAAATGCTGTGCTATGATTTGTTTTGCTATCCAGTCTTCGCAGAAAAATGGTGCAGTCCCTTCATGACCTAAGGCTTCATTATAGAATTTTTGGGTGAGTTCACGATCTTCTTCCCACCAGCCACGAACCGTACTCATATCATGTGTAGATGGTGTAACTACAGCCCCGTAAGGTGCGGTAGCCGGAGCAGAAAATAACTCAGAACTTTTTTTAGACATGCGTTCTACCTGTAAACAAAGGATGCGCATTTTTTCTAAAACTTCCGGTACAAATGCCGGCACCATTCCCAGGTCTTCTCCACAGAGCAGCATATTGTTGCTTGATTTACGCAGCGCTTCCAGTTTTTTTGTTCCTTCATTCTTCCAAAGTTCATCCTGAAGTGTAAAGAAATACCAGGAATATAATTGGTCCAGTATCTGACGCTCTGCCGGAGAAAGAGATTTAAATGAATTTGTTTCATATATATTAATGCGGAAATGATAACCACCGCTTTCTTCATCTTTCAGGAAAATTACATTGGAAAGAAGATCGAATAAACCCTGTTTTGCCCAATGCATGTCAGGATTATTTTCTATGAATTTTTCAACTTTTCTTTGTGTAGAAAATTCCGGTTTCAGGCTTAAGCCATCCAAAAATGTTTGTTTAACTAGCTCATGTTTGTCTCCGAATAATTGCTGTAAGAATTCCCCGGTAATATAAGGAGCACAAAACCTATGTTCATCAAAATAAATCCCACGACTGCGGATATCATCACCACTCAGTGAAATGGCGGGATAGAATCTACCTAAAACACCTTCTACTGCATATAATGGAATGCTCCATATCCTGAAAAAACCAAGTACATGATCTATGCGGACTGCATCAAAGTAATTGCTTAACTGTTCCATTCTTTGCCTCCACCAGGCATACCCATCTTTAGCCATTGCTTCCCAGTTGTAGGTAGGGAAACTCCAGTTCTGTCCTTTCACAGCAAATGCATCTGGCGGAGCACCCGCCTGCATATCCATATGAAATAAATGTCGTTGCGTCCAGGTATCCACACTATGGCGGCCTACTCCAATCGGAAGATCTGCTTTTAATACCACGCCATGTTTATGGGCATAGTCTGTGGCATCTTTCAGCTGCAGGTGAAGGTGATATTGCACAAAATAATGAATAGCTATTTTATCATAGTCTTTATTCTCCTTACTCACTATTTCCTGGATATCGCTCTCGGTACAGTTGCTATACTCCGGCCATTGTTCAAATTCTGCTGTCTCGTATTTATCCCTCAGGTAACAAAATGCTGCATAGGGCTGTAGCCAGCTGCGATGAAAATCAAAGAACTCAAACCAATCAAGATCATCTTTAAAGAACTGCTTTTCCTTCTCATATAAAAGGCTGATAGCTGCTTCTTTGATACGGATAACATTACCGTAATCCAAAGCAGGCGCATCATTCAACGCTTTAATTTCATCCAGCATTTGTTTCGGAAATTTTACAGAAATAGCGGTTGCTATTTTTTGCACATTCAGAAAAACCGGATGTAGGGCAAAAGCGGAAACAGCAGAGTAAGGGTATGAATCTTTGCAGGTATGCGTGGAAGTTGTATCATTTACCGGCAACAACTGGATCATTTTCAACCCTGTCTTTTTAGCCCAATCTGTAAGCAGAAAGATATCTGTAAAATCGCCAATACCCCAGCTGCGGTTGGTTTTTAAGGAACTCAATTGCACATTTATTCCGGCACCACGCCAGGCATAATCAGGGAAATACTGAATTATATTATTTAGTATAACTTCTTCTTTTTCTGCTGATTCCAGTATTCTGTTTGGTCCCGTTTCATAAGCAATGATCTTGCCTTTCTCTTCATCAAACAAAGCCACTTTATACTCCAAAGGAAATTTTTCTTTTGAAAGATTAATATTCAGGATCCATTCATTATTTTGTTTTGTAAAAGTTTCTGCCTTCGCTTCATCCCAATCATGTAGTTTTTTTCCAGAGCCTGTAATGCAGGGAATAAGATGTTGCCCCATGCCTGCTGTGTGTAAATGAAAACTATGTGTACCTGTTTTAGCTGAATGTTTTTTTGTTTTTATTCCAGGATCAGCTCCCAGTGAAACAAAGGGCCTTGTAGTTAATAACTCATCAAAATCGCTGGACTCAACCCATTCGTCTTGTACCCGGAGATGATCAGTTTTAAATTGCTTTAGGGAAATATTGAAAATTGTGGGAAGTATTCCATGCAGTGAATCATCCTTATAAAGTAGATATTGATATTGTACACTTGATCCGTCTGCTACATCTTTTGGATCTGCTTCCAGGATCCACTCATCATTTTCATTATAAGTCATGGACAAAATGAGTGCTGCATCTTCATCTGAAGAAAAAAGAAACCTCATTCGTATATCCTCTCCGTAGTTAGTGTGGTATTTTATGGCAAACCTAATGGGCATATTGTGTATTTTGGACGCAATTTAAGCATTTAGTTGGTTAGTAGCAATCTATGAAAAATGATCAGTTGTCTTATTTTAAAAAAAATAAATTGTTTGAAATAAATTGATAACAACTCAAATAATAAAGCAGACAACAAAGAGATTTTTGCAGGTAAACTGTCCTTGCTTTATATTTGCAGCAAACGATAAATAAATATGCAGACTACTCGTAAATCTACAGCCAAATACTGGATCCTTTTTTTACTTTCTGTTGTAGCCTTTTTTGGTGTATATGCAATCGGTGGTGGCTATTGTTCCCTGGTTCTACCATTTAATGTTACTTTCTTTGCCCTTGCGTTGGATTTGATGTAATTAAAAATATTCTCTCCTTATTTACCTATCTCAAATTTTCTTTTTGATTTCAAGCATTACCTAAGCATTTTTATGCATAGACGGATTATGCCATTGGCGGATAAGAAAGAGGGAGAATAGGCCGAAAGTTACACGGAGGAGCACAGAGATTTTCACGGAGTACCACAGAGAAATTTTTACTACCTACATTAAATCCTGGAAATTGATTCATGCAAATATCTTCCTTGACGAGAAATGTCCTATAGTTTAGAGAATACGACGAAAGTTACACGGAGGAGCACGGAGATTTTCACGGAGGACCACAGAGAAACTTTTACTACCTACATTAAATCCTGGAAATTGATTCATGCAAATATCTTCCTTGACGAGAAATGTTCTATAGTTTAGAGTATAGGACGAAAGTTACACGGAGGAGCACAGAGATTTTCACGGAGGACCACAGAGAAATATTTGACTACCAAAAGTAAATCCTGGAAATTGATTCATGCAAATATCTTCCTGATAAATAGAAGTACTATAATAAAATGACTAATACTAAGAAAATTACATGCATAAAAAAACCCCGGACCGCTCCGGGGTTTTTCATTTTTGCTCAATGATTATTTTACTTCTTCAAATTCTGCATCTGTTACATTTTCGTCTCCGCTCGCAGCACCCTGGGGTTCACCCTCTTGATGATCAGCTCCTGGTTGTGCACCAGCTTCTGGTCCTGCATCCTGCGTTGCTTTATACATTTCTTCACTAGCTGCAGTCCAGGCTGCATTTAATGCAGTAGTTGCAGTTTCTATCCTTGCAAGATCCTGCAATTTGTGCGCTTCTTTCAGTTCTGCCAAGCCTGACTCAATAGCACCTTTTTTATCGGCTGGTATTTTCTCACCATATTCGGTAATCTGCTTTTCAGTTTGGAAAATAAGGCTATCAGCAGCATTTACTTTTTCTACTCTTTCTTTTTCTATTTTATCACTGGCTTCATTTGCCTTGGCATCAGCTTTCATTTTTTCAATTTCTTCCGGGGTAAGTCCGCTTCCGGCTTCAATCCTGATCTTTTGTTCTTTCCCGGTGCCTTTATCCTTTGCACTTACATGAAGGATACCATTTGCATCAATATCAAAGGTTACTTCTATCTGTGGAACACCTCTTGGTGCCGGTGGTATATCTTCCAGGTTAAATGTTCCCAGGTTTTTATTGTCTTTCGCCATACTACGCTCACCCTGCAGCACATTGATTTGTACGCCCGGCTGATTGTCAGAATAGGTAGAGAAAACCTGTGATTTTTTTGTTGGAATAGTTGTATTGCTCTCTATTAATGGAGTCATTACACCACCTGCAGTTTCAATTCCTAAGGTAAGAGGAGTTACGTCAAGAAGTAATACATCTTTAACCTCTCCGGTAAGTACACCACCCTGGATAGCTGCACCAATGGCCACAACCTCATCCGGATTCACTCCTTTATTTGGTTTTTTACCAAAGAATTTTTCTACAATTTCCTGTACTTTAGGGATACGTGTACTACCACCTACCAATATGATTTCATCTATCTGGCTGGTTGTCATGCCTGCATCTTTCAATGCTTTCTCACAAGGCTTCAGGCAACGATCAAATAAATTATCAGCAAGTGATTCAAATTTTGCACGGGTCAGTTTTTTCACCAAATGCTTAGGAACTCCATCTACTGCAGTTACATAAGGTAGGTTGATTTCTGTTTCTGTACTGCTACTCAATTCCACTTTCGCTTTTTCTGCAGCTTCTTTCAAGCGCTGCAATGCCATTGGATCTTTTCTCAGGTCAATGGCTTCATCTTTTTTAAATTCATCTGCCAACCAATCCATGATCACTTTATCAAAATCATCACCACCAAGGTGTGTATCACCATTGGTACTTTTTACTTCAAATACACCATCACCAAGTTCAAGCACACTAATATCGAAAGTACCACCACCAAGATCAAACACAGCGATCTTTTGATCTTGTCCTTTCTTATCCATACCGTAAGCAAGCGCTGCAGCGGTTGGTTCGTTTACGATTCTTTTTACTGTAAGACCAGCAATTTCGCCAGCTTCTTTTGTGGCTTGTCTTTGTGCATCATTGAAATAGGCAGGAACGGTAATCACTGCTTCTGTTACTTCATGACCCAGGAAATCTTCTGCCGTTTTCTTCATCTTCTGCAGAACCATTGCACTTATTTCCTGTGGCGTATATAGCCTGCCATCTATGTCAATTCTTACGGTGTTATTGTCACCTTTTACGATTTTATATCCCCAATGTGAGCTTTCTTCTGTCACCTCATCAAACTGACGACCCATAAAACGCTTTACACTGCTGATGGTATTTTGTGGGTTTGTGATAGCCTGACGTTTTGCAGGATCACCTACTTTTCTTTCTCCGTTCTTTAAAAAACCAACTACGGAAGGCGTTGTTCTTCTGCCCTCGTCATTAGCTATAACTACAGGCTCATTGCCTTCCATCACCGCAACGCAACTATTAGTTGTACCTAAATCTATTCCTATTATTTTTCCCATGTTGTTTGTTGTTTAATTGTTTCACATGATTATTCAATGATTATGCCAACGGGCATCAGGTGCAAAATTGGCAGTTTTACAAAATGAAACAGTAAATTTTGGCTGAAATACAAAAGACTTCCGGCATTAAAGGATATGAAGAACAAATTCTACCGGTTCCTAGGAAAAACTATCTATTTTCTCTCCCGGTTTATTGCTGCGAAAAGTGAAATGCTTCTGACTGACATAGCTGAACAGGATAATAAAACTAATGGTGAGTACCTGGCTGAACATTGCATTCCAATGCCATTGCTCTACAAAAAGCTTCAGCATAAAATAATTGATGACCAGGTTAAAACAAAATGAAAGTAAATAGCGGAACAGTTGTACCCTTCCACGGAGATGAGAACCGGTAAAAACGACAAATTTATTGAGCAAAAACCCCAGGGTAAAAGAAACAAAGCTGCTAATGATCAGTGCAGCACTATGAGGTTCGAAGGTATAGAAACCGGCATCCCAAAAATCCTGGCGGAACACAAAATAAAAAGAGATATAAAATATTATTAAGCCTATAAAGGTGTTGGTGGCTCCGCATACGGCATACCGAAAAGTTTGCGGGGTAATGATCTTCCTGAACGGAGGATAAAAAAGATCAATAAAATTTGTAATGAGATTTTTCATCAGCAATGGAAAAATAATGGATTTATTTTTATCCTATTGTCTTTGACTGAAATAATTGCCTGTAGATTTCCCTCGTTTTCACAGAGCTATAAAATTTTTCTTCAACTCGTTCTACCCATCTGACAGGTTTTATAGCATTTGTCAGGAAAATTTCTTCAGCGTGCAGAATATCACCTTCACTACATGCACCCTCAATTATTTCATAACCAAGCGCTGGTAGTTGATTTATTATATGCCTGCGCATGATACCTGCAATTGGGCCTTCCGATAGAGCTGGAGTCTTTATTGTATTTCCGTAAACGAGGAAAAAATTTGCTATGGCACTATCGCAATAATTCTGCCGTGAGTTTTTTACAAATACATCATTTTGTTTAGTTGCTTTTGCCTCAATTGCTGCCATGGCATAGAGTAAATGACTGTTGTGTTTGAGGTTGGATAAGCCATCGCAACTCTTTTCCAGGGTATTATAGAAACCCATCTTCAACCCATTTTCATTGAAATGATCTGCATCATTCAACGGATACGTTTGTACTAAGTAATTAACATGACCATCAGGAATTTCAAACAGGCCGCCATCTCCCCGAAATACTGTAAGCCTGATGCGGCTTTGGTTTTCCTGGTTCTTTGCTGCCAATTGTTCTATTTCTGCAATTAATTTTTTTTGGGAAAAATGTGCAGGATATTTCATTTGCAGGAATTTCATTCCTGCATCGAGTCTTTCCAAATGATGCTCAAGGAAAAATATGTCATTACCCCTCATCCGAATGGTTTCAAAAAGTCCATCGCCATACCTCAGACCACGATTCCCGGCGCTGGCAACTGTGGCACCTTCCTGTAAAATTTTTCCGTTGTATATGAAATAGCGCAATAAAATATTGTAATTAAAATTTGTGCAGGATTAAAACAAACCAAACAACTCAGCGTCTATTTTGCTGATGATCTCGCCAAGGTGCTCATCGTTTTCTGCAAACTTATTTACGTCTGCATCTATCACCAGCAATTTTCCTTCCTTGTAAGTATCTATCCAGTTGTTGTAATAATCGTTCAGTTTTTTCAGGTAATCTAACCTGATATTTTCTTCGTATTCCCTGCCACGCTTCTGTATCTGAGCTACCAAAGTTGGAACAGATGCTCTTAGGTAAATAAGCAGGTCTGGTGGTTGCACCATAGACTTCAGGGTTTCGAAAAACCCATAATAATTATCGAAATCTCTTTTTCCCATCAGGCCCATATCATGCAGGTTTGGCGCAAAAATATTGGCATCTTCATAAATAGTTCTGTCCTGGATCACGGTTTCTGTTCCTCTCTGAATTTCCAGCAACTGGTTCAGGCGACTATTCAGAAAATAAATCTGCAGGTTAAAACTCCAGCGGGGCATGTCTTCGTAAAAATCATTCAGGTATGGATTATGATCCACGTCTTCAAACTGTGGTATCCACCTGTAATGTTTACTCAGCATTTCTGTAAGCGTTGTTTTGCCGGCACCGATATTTCCCGCAATTGCTATGTGTTTTGGTTTTTTTTGTTTTGCCATGCAGCTGACCAGTTTTCCTGGTGATTATATACTGAAGTGAATTTTAATAAGGGTGGTGAAAATAGTCAAATTTTACAACAGGTAAAAAGTAAAAAAGGTCAAATCAAAAATATTTAAGACCCATAGCTTCTCTCACCAGTTTCATGGTAGCTGCAGCACTCTCCCCTGCCTTAGCTGCACCTTTTTTCATGATTTCCTCCAGGTACTGTTCGTTTCCCATAATGTCTTTAGCTTTCTGCCTGATTGGCGAGATAAATGCGATCATGTCTTCTGCCAATTGCCCTTTCATATCTCCGTAACGGATGTTTGCTTTAGAAAAATCTGCTTCAAATTTTTGAATAACCTCATCTCCGCTGACCAGTTTCATCAGATCAAAAATCAGTTGTATGTGTTCCGGCTTTTCTTCGTTTTCACTTTGTGGCCCACTATCTGTCTTTATTTTCTTTACTTTTTTGGTAATGGTTTCATCGTCATCAGAGAGATAAAGGGTACTCATTTCATTTTCACTTTTACTCATCTTTCCTATACCATCAAGCGATGGCACTTTCACCAATTGCTGATTAAAATTAAATGCATGTGGTTCCGGGAATACATCACCATACCGGTGGTTAAACCTGTTTACATAAGTCCGGGCCATTTCCAGGTGTTGCTCCTGGTCTTTTCCTACCGGTACATAGCTGGCCCGGTGAATGATGATATCTGCAGCTTGCAACACAGGATAAGTAAGTAAACCGGCATTAATATTCTGAGGGTGCAACCTGGCTTTATCTTTAAAGGTTACTGTTTTTTCCAGTTCACCTTTGTAGGCCAACATATTCAGCATCAGGTAAAGTTCTCCTGTTTCGTATAAATGACTCTGGCAGTACAAAGCAGCTTTGTCAGGATCAAGGCCACAGGCAATATTTTCTGCCAGTACCCTGTGCACATTTGTTTTAAGTGTTTTAGTATCGGGGTGCGTAGTGAGTGAATGCAGGTCGGCAACCATAAAGAAGCACTCATAATTTTCCTGTAGCAGGATATAATTTTTTATAGCCCCAAAATAATTGCCCAGGTGTAAAAAACCTGTAGGCCTGATGCCACTCATTACGATCTCTTTCTCTTTCGTTGAAGAATTTGTCATACCATATTTACATTAAACAAAAGCTACTGCTGGCTGCAGGCTTTACAGCCTGCGAAGATAACAAACCTCAACAGCAATTTTCGGATCATCCTTTGGGTTTTCCTTCTATCATAAAAACAAAGCATGGAAAAATTGTAAATTGTATTTTTGAAATATTGAAGTTTACAGATTAATAAAATAAAATTTTTAAGATGGAGATTGATGACAGCCTGGTAGATAAACTGGCACATTTGAGTAAGCTTCAGTTTAACGAGGAAGAAAAGAAAGCTATTAAAAAAGACCTTGAAAGGATGATTGGTTTGGTGGAGCGCATGAATGAAGTGGATACTACAGGTGTAGAGCCATTGCTTCACATTAACCCGGCAAAAAACATACTCAGGCATGACGTGGTAGAAAACCAAATTTCTACTGAAGAGGCTATGAAAAATGCACCGGATAATGATGGTCATTTTTTCCGGGTGCCAAAAGTGATTAAAAAATAATTGAACACTGTTCACCTATAAAGAGTTATACCCTATATGAATGATTATATTCTGGAACTGCAAAACATCAGGAAAAGTTACTACCTCGGCAAACAGGAATTGCCCGTACTTAAAGGTATAACGCTGAACATTAGGAAGAACGAATATGTAGCACTGATGGGACCTAGTGGAAGTGGAAAGTCTACCCTGATGAATATTCTTGGTTGCCTTGATTCCCCAACAGGAGGACGATATATTTTAAATGGCAAAGATGTAAGCCGTATGCCTGATGATGATCTTGCAGAAGTAAGGAACAAAGAAATAGGATTTGTTTTTCAACAATTTAACCTGCTGCCCCGACTGACAGCTGCTGAAAATGTAGCGCTGCCATTGGTATATAGCGGGGTAGATAAAAAAGAAAGGATTGAGCGGGCAGAAGCAGTTTTAGGAAGTGTAAAACTGGAAGACAGGGTTCATCATAAACCAAATGAACTGAGCGGAGGACAGAACCAGCGAGTGGCTATTGCCAGGGCATTGGTAAACAACCCTGCTATCATACTAGCTGACGAACCAACCGGAAACCTTGATTCTGTAACCTCCCACGAGATCATGGAAATCCTCGGTAAGATACATGCTGATGGAAATACTGTGATCCTGGTAACACACGAAGAGGATATTGCAGATTTTGCTCATCGTGTTATCAGGTTGAGAGATGGTATTATAGAATCTGATAAATTAAACGAACATCCCGTATTATACACCCCGGCATAAAAAAAATTTATGGCTTTTAAAATATACACAAAGACCGGCGACCTTGGTAAAACCAGCCTGATTGGCGGTACAAAGGTGCTTAAAAGTAATATCCGCATAGAAAGTTATGGTACTGTGGATGAACTAAATTCTTACATAGGTTTGGTCAATGACCTCTTTAAAGATCAAAGAACCAATACCACATTAAAAGAAATTCAGGACAGGTTATTTACCATTGGCTCTTCCCTGGCCTGTGATCCTGAAAAAGAAGCTAAAATGAGCATACCTGACTTAAAAGAAACAGATATTGATTTCCTGGAGCGGGAAATAGACAGAATGAATGATGTGCTACCCGAAATGAAATCCTTTATACTTCCTGGTGGCCATCCAACTGTTGCACATTTCCATATAGCCCGATGCATTTGCCGCAGGACAGAAAGGATCTGTGTTCACATACAGGAATTGGAATTGTTTATAGATCCCCTGGTTTTAAAATACCTGAACCGGTTAAGTGATTATTTATTTGTAGCGGCAAGATACGCTGCACATAAACTGGGCGCTGAAGAAATTCCGTGGAAGGCCAGGATTAACAGCTAAAACTTCAAATCAAAATATTGTATGTACAAAAGGGCCGCTCATTTCTGAGCGGCCCTTGTATCGGGAAGCAGACTTGAACTGCCGACCTTCGGGTTATGAATCCGATGCTCTAACCAGCTGAGCTACCCCGACATTCACTCATTTCTTTAAAATGAGGCTGCAAAAGTAGGTTTATTTAGGCAAAAAGGAAACAGTTTAATCCGAAAATATTATCCCGAAAAATGTTTTACCAAAAATTCAGGTCTTATTTGCTGAGCTCAGCAAAATATTTATGGAAATAAGGTATGGTTTCTATGCCTTTATAAAAATTAGCCACATTAAATTTTTCATTAGGGCTATGCAGATTGTCGCTATCCAGACCAAAGCCCATAAAAATTATTTTGATACCTAGTTCTTTTTCGAATAAAGCACAGATAGGAATAGAACCGCCGCCTCTTACCGGAATTGGTGTTTTCCCAAATGTTTCTTCAATGGCTTTTGATGCTGCCTGGTAGCCCACCGAATCAATAGGTGTCATATAAGGTTCTCCCCCATGATGCAGGGTAGCTTTTACTGTAACTGACTCGGGAGCTATTTTTTCAATATGATTGATCAGCAACTCAGTAATTTTTTCTGACTCCTGGTTTGGTACCAACCTTGCTGATATCTTGGCATAAGCCTTACTTGGCAATACAGTTTTTGCACCTTCCCCGGTATAACCGCCCCATATTCCATTTACTTCGAGGGTTGGCCTTATACCAGTTCTTTCATTAGTAGAAAAACCTTTTTCTCCCCACAATTCTTTTACCCCAAGGTCAGCTTTAAACTCATCTTCATCATACGGCGCTTTTGCCATCAATTCTCTTTCATCTGAGGAAGCCTCTACAACATCATCATAAAATCCAGGAATCGTTATATGATTATTTTCGTCATGAAGAGAAGCAATCATCTTAGCAAGTATCGTAGCAGGATTGGCAACAGCACCGCCATAAACGCCACTATGCAAGTCACGATCAGGACCTGTTACTTCTACTTCTATATAACTTAATCCACGTACCCCAACATCAAGGCTAGGTGTATCCAAGCTGAGCATGGCTGTATCACTGATTAATATTACATCTGCTTTTAGCAGCTCTTTATTTGCCTGTACGAATTTTCCCAGGTTTGGAGAGCCAACTTCTTCTTCTCCTTCAATACAAAATTTAATATTTGTAGCCAGCGTGTTAGTTTTTACCATTGTTTCCAATGCTTTTACATGCATATAAAACTGGCCTTTATCATCACAACTACCTCGTGCGAAAATTTTTCCGTCTTTAATTACGGGGTCAAAAGGCCCACTGTTCCAAAGCTCGAGTGGCTCGGCAGGTTGTACATCATAATGCCCGTAAACAAGTACTGTGGGTAGTGATGGATCAATCATTTTTTCACCATACACCAATGGGTGCCCTTCTGTTTCATATATTTTTACTTGCTCAGCTCCCGCTTCTTCCAGTCTTTTTTTCACCATTTCGGCACAAGCCTGCATATCTGCTTTATGTTCTTTTTTTGCACTTATGCTGGGTATGCGTAATAGTTCTAATAGCTCTTCTAAAAACCTTTCCTTGTTGGAATCCTCGTAATTTTTCCAGGCACTCATATAAAATGTTATTTAAAAATTGAGAATAATTATAGCGTGAAATATACAAAGTAATTCCTCACAAATTTTCAATTAAAAATTTAACAAAAATTGGCTAAAAAATTTTAACTTCTCTGAGGGAATTATAAACCGGATTCAATAGATTTGCTCCACGATTGCTTGTCAATTCATCAGCCTTTGTTCAGTTCCACCACAGTTTTTTTGGGTGTTACTTTACAAAGGCTGAGTCTATTTGTAGAGAACTTGTTAATATTATCGGGAATGTCTTATCAGGCGGCATCAAATCTTTTCTGCACATAGTCCCAGTTCACCACATTCCACCAATTTTCTATGTATTCTTTCCTTTTGTTCTGGTATTTGAGGTAATAGGCATGTTCCCAAACGTCTATTCCTAAAAGTGGAAAACCCTGGAAAGCGCTTACGTTCATCAGAGGATTATCCTGGTTTGGCGTACTACCAATCTTTAAATTTTTATTGCTATCTACATAGAGCCAGGCCCATCCGCTTCCAAACCGAGTAGTAGCTGCTTCATTAAATGCTGTTTTAAATTGATCAACCGAGGTAAATGATTTTTCAATAGCTGTTTTCAAAGTTCCCTGGGGGGCATTTGATTTTGAAGAAGCTTTCATTGATTTCCAAAACATATCGTGATTATAGTGACCTCCTGCATTATTACGCATTTTTGAGCTATACCTGGTAATGTTTTTAAGAATTGTTTCTACACTTTTAGCGGAAGCAACGTTTTCTTCATTTACAGCCTCCTGGAGTTTAGTAGCATATCCTGCAGCATGTTTGCTGTAATGAAGCTCCATTGTTCGGGCATCTATGATTGGTTCCAATGCACTATATGCATAGGGTAAAGGATCCTGGCCAAAGCCTGCAGTGGGCATCGTACTACCGGGCAATAATGTATGGTTACAGGAAGATAAAAAACTACCAAAAGCACCCATCGACACTGCAACGGCAATAGAGCCTTTTGCAGTCATTCCTAAAAAAAATTTTCTTGAAACCGGTGTATTAAACTTTTGATTCAATGTTTGAAGTTTTAGAAGTAAACAAAGACCTGACTTTTTTAAAGAATCGATAGTAATATTCTTTATTGAATAATTGAGAATCATTCATGGCCTTATATGTAAAGAATACGCCTACCGGAGCCAGCACAATGACCGCAAGCCACATGCCAAAGAACGGTGAAGTAAGGCCTTCTTTTACAAACTTCTCTCCAAAAGTATTGAGCAAATGAAAAATGATGAAGAAGATAATTGCTACTACCAGGGGCATACCCAGCCCGCCTTTTCTGATGATAGAACCTAATGGCGCACCAATGAAAAAAAGTATCAGGCAGGCAAAAGACAGGGAAAATTTACGATGTAATTCCAAACGTAAATGCCGGTACTCTTTATTTCTTTCTTTGGAATCAGAGATTGAAAAAAGTAAAGCGCTCTTCATATCATTAACCATATTATAAGTGCGGTCTCTTACACTTCTCTTGTTTAGTTCAGGTATCACCTGCCCTGCGTAGGCAGTATCACTGTTTGCTTTTTTTATGATACTGTCTTTTAATTTATAATAATGAAAATAATAATTGAGGGTAGTAAACAACTTATTTGATAATGAATCGTCCCGCTTATTTAGTGAATCTGAAAATATCACCAGTTGTCGGGCACTCAGCATGCGTGAATTATTTTTAAACATACTATCTGGAGTCGTCTGCATTTTCAACACGCTCAAATCAAATAATTTCTTGAATTCTTTGAATCGAAGCCGGATAAACTCTGTTGTGGTATCCCCCATTTGTCCATTCTCCTCATACCGATAACCATCTTTTAAATTGAACTCAAGGAAGTTTGCATTTTCTGAAGTTTTCATCACGCCTGTTTTAGCCACGATAGCATTATCCTGAAGCGGGTTACTTTGTTCATAGATCACTACATTGTGTATAGTGCTGTTATCCTTTTCCTTTTCGCCTGCCTTTATCACAAAACCAGGGATCTGGCTAAAAAAGACTCCTTCTTTCAGGTCAAACGCCGGCTTTTTATAGTAGATATCATTATACAGCGTTACAAACTTTAATTGAGATGTAGGAATGATATAATTAGCAAAAAGAAATGTAATAAAAGAAAGTATACAAGCCACCCAAATCAAAGGACGCATAAACCGTAATAAAGAAATTCCCGCAGACTTTATAGCAACCAATTCAAAACTTTCACCAAGATTTCCAAATGTCATAATTGTGGAGATCAATATGGCAATCGGCATGGCCAGCGTAACCAAAGTAAGTGTAGCATACCATAAAAATTTTCCGATGGTCAAAAAGTCCAGTCCTTTTCCCACGAGGTCATCTATATACTTCCACAGTATTTGCATCATTAAAACGAACAATGCAATAAAAAAAGTAATAATAAACGGACCCAGGAAGGATTTTAAAATAAGTTTGTCTAATTTTTTTATCATGCGGGTGTCGGGTACCTTGCAAACAAATTAATTATTGCAATTGGATACTTCTACAAAAATACTGTTTTCTGAGAGCGAAGCTGCAGCCATTTCTGATGCTTCATTTTTTTTAACGAAAAAAAATATAACTGAAAAGGTATACCAGCTATTTGCTGATGAAGTTAACAGGATAAAAAAAATGTTGGAAGATGATGACTTAGGACTACCTGAAGAATTAAGGTTGTCTGTTCCCAAAATTTCCAGGGGAGAAAATTATAAGGGACTGCCATATATCATATCAGATTACCCGGCAGTTTTTTCCAAAGATGATTCGTTTGCTTTAAGAATTCTTTTCTGGTGGGGAAATAGCTTTAGTGTGCACCTGTATCTTTCAGGAAAATACAAATTGGCTTATGAATCGTACATATTAACCAATATCAAAAATGTAGAAAACATTTTTATTTGTATAAATGCAGATCCCTGGAAACACGAGTTTGAAAAAGTGAATTATATTCCAGTTGCTTTTTTAGATAAAGCAATACAAGAACTGCCGTTTATTAAACTGGGCATTGAAAGTAAATTATCAGACCTGGAGAATATTCCGGAAAACATTTCTACAGCATGTAAAAAGTTATTAACTCTACTGAAGCTTTAATTAACTTCCAAGACGGTGAAAAAGATCTTTGATCTGGTATTCCCAGAGCTGGCTCTGGTCTTTAATATCCTTTTTCTCTGCAAAATCTCTAATGATAAGTATTGTTTGATTCGTTACTTCTGATTTATCAATCTCAAATTCAAAATATTCATCTTTATCTGAATTTTGCCAATGAAAGCGGATGCTCTTATCCTGAACTTTTTCTACCATATCTGCCAGGTCAATTGCACCGTTCCATCCAAAACTATACACACCATCTTTTTCGTTTACCTGGTCAGCAAACCATTCTTGTAATCCTGATGGGGAACTCAAAAATTCAAAAAGGATACCGGGGGAGCATCTTACAGGGTATTCTAATGTATATAGTATTTTTTTACTCATCTTATTTTTTTAAGTAAGGATAAATTCCTTTAGTGCAATAATAATTATTTAATGTAACTAACAAAATAATTTTTTTGAAGTATACAGAATCTATTGTAACGGAGTTAAGATAATGATTAGGTTTTAAACAGAGAAAATATTTTTGCTGCCTGATAAAAAAACTATACCTTAGATTTTCCAACGACCTATATCTTATTGAATTGTTAATCTACAACTATTAATATTCTTAAGGTATGAGACAACTTAAAATAAGTAAATCCATTACCAACAGAGAAAGTGAAAGCCTGGAAAAATACCTACATGAAATTGGGAAAATTGATTTATTAACTCCCGAAGAAGAGGTAGAACTGGCATTACTTATCAAAAAAGGTAATCAGGAGGCCCTGAACAAACTTACCAGGGCAAATCTTCGATTTGTGGTATCTGTTGCCAAACAATACCAGAACCAAGGCCTTACACTTCCTGACCTGATCAACGAAGGTAATCTTGGCCTTATAAAGGCTGCACAGCGTTTTGATGAAACACGTGGCTTTAAATTCATTTCATATGCAGTATGGTGGATCAGGCAGAGTATTATGCAAAGCCTGGCAGAACAAAGCCGCATAGTACGTTTACCACTAAACAAAGTTGGTCTCAGTAATAAAGTAAGCAAAGCTTATATGCACCTGGAACAAGAATTTGAGCGCAACCCCACTCCGGAAGAAATAGCTATTTATTTAGGTGTAACACCCGTAGAAGTATATGACTCTATTAATATGAGCAACCGCCATATGAGCATGGATGAGCCGGTGAGCAATGCAGAAGGTGCCGGCACTTTGCTGGAACTGATGATATGTGAGGATGATAAAACTACCGATAATGACCTTGTAGTTACAGAATCTTTGAATACAGATATCAACAGGTCTTTAAGAGTGCTTACACATAGACAAAAGGAAGTAATTATGTATTTTTTTGGAATAGGTATTGATCATCCGCTCAGCCTTGAGGATATTGGAGACAGGCTTAGTCTTACAAGGGAAAGGGTAAGGCAGATAAAGGATAAAGCCATTTGCAAAATGCGTGCTACAGAAAAAACAAATTTGCTGAGAGGGTATTTGGGTATCAGTTTACAATAAAAAAAAAGCCTGCTTTCTTTCGGAAGCAGGCTTTTTTTATTGAAAGAGTTGTTTTATTGAATTGTTGCTTTATATTTTCTTGGAGAATTAAGATCTAAAATGATCGTATACAAACCTGTTGTTGCAATTGGGATGTTTCCACCATTGTAACTCAAATTATTAAGGTCTCCTCCCAGGTTTGTTCCCCAGTCATTATTAGCACGGAATTTAAGTTCATTTCCTGCCGTAAGCATCACACCCACAAGTTTCCATACTTTATTCACAGGATCATAATTTAGCTGTGTATCGCTACCCCATCCGCCCGGAGTAGCACTTCCTATAATACTCCAGGTAACTTTAGTAGCGCTCCAGGTAAGGTTTGCAGTATTTGCCTGAAGACGGTAAGTTCCGCCAGCAGCAGGCCATACCAGGTTACCACCGCTGGTACTTAACGTTCCAGGTGTACCACCATAGCTTATGTTATTCCAATTTGGTGCATTATTTATTTTAAATTCATAAGTACCACCGGTCCCCACATTAACGTATCCTTCAAATTCATTCAGGTTTGGCAGGGTTGCACCTAACTGTGGTGCATTTCCAGGATTCCATCCCTGGTAGTCGCCGGGTACCCACAGGTAAACAAAAGGCTCATATGTAGTAACAGTATTTGTAAGTACATTAGAAAACACTTTATTCGCAGGTGAAGTTGCAATGGTAGCTACAATCCGATATTTTAAAGATGCCGTGGCATTTGCTGCAATCCCAAGATTTAAAGCGGCAGAATTCAGGTCTGAAACGGAAACTGTTCCTGATAAAGCGCCATTAAAATTAAATACCTGTGGCGCACTAAAATCTCCTGTGCTTTTATCTACCTGAACCTGGTAAGACACAGGGAAGTTCCCATAGGTTGTAGCATTATAATTGAATGTAAGTGCCGTATTACCCGCATTTGCTATTGTAAGCGTAAGTGCGGTATTTGGGCTCATTGTAGCAGTTACCGGAACACTATACGGTGTTACCTTAATAGTAACTGTGTTTGATTTAAACTGCTCATTGTTATTAGCCTGTGAGGATATCATACGAACATCAATACTACTCAAGACATTTAGTTTGAACCCCAGAGTTGCTGCAACAGCATTGAGTTCTGCACCTGTCATTTCCAGAGATCTTTTGCCAGTTACTATCTTCTCTATTGGTTTTGCAAAATTCTTGCCGGTAGAATCAATTTGTACGACGTATTTGTACGTATTGGAATCTACAGAATATTTTGGTGAAGTCCAGCTAAATGTAACAACCATATTTGATGAATCGGTAACCGCAGGAGAAAGCGTAGCTGTGCTTGCAGTAAGATTGGAGGCAACCCCGGCATCGTAAAAAGGCAGGTCTTCTGCTTTATCACAACCTACAAAGATCAAGGCTACCATTGCAATGATTGCCAGGAAATTTAATTTTTTGTTCATGTTTAATGTTTTTAAAAAGTTTGTACTGATCAATTATATTTTAGTGACAGTATATCTTCCGGTTTTGAAATTCAGGACAATCTTGTACAGACCGGGAGCAGCCGGACCAGGAAAATTATCTCCTAAATTATAACCGAAAGGTCCTCCCTGGGCAGTAACCGCAGAAGCGCTAACAGCATATTTGTTAGCCCATGAGCCATTATCAGGAATGATTAGAAATTCTTTTCCACCAAAGAGGTTGATTGTAAGCTCATATGTAGTAGAAGAAGTTTTTGTGAATTTCTGGGAGGGTGAAGGTACCGGATTATTCCAACCCGTTGCATCACCACCAGGAGTAGCACTTCCAATGAGATAAAGATCTCCTGTGAAAGGAAGTACAACCGTCACGTCCAGGAAAGGAGTAACAACCATCTTAATCACATTTGAATATTGCGGAAGACTACCACCTGCTCCTAAAGTGGCTTTTATCCTAAATTCAAAGTTGTGCGGAATATTTTCCTGAAATGTAGCAAACAAGTTATTAAACTGACCCACCGTCAGGCTGATAGAAAGATCGTTGGTATAAGCAACTTCTTTCAACTTATCACTGGAGAAATTTGCTCCCGTAGTATCCACCTGGAGTGTATAGGTTACATCCTGTGAACTAGGTCCTGTATTAAAAGTATAATTAGGGTTCGTCCACGAAAATGTCAATGCCGGAAGATCTTTCGCAGCAATATTTAATACATTATTACTAAGTGGCGTTGCTGTAAGTACGGGAGAACTGGCAGATTCTAAAACTACTTTATTCTCTTCTTTCTCACACGCAAACAATGCGACAACTACCAAAGTAAAAAACAAGGTTTTAATAATGTTGTTTTTCATCATTTATAATTTTTATTATTAATATTAATATCCGGGATTCTGTTTCAAATTCGGGTTTGAAGAAATATCTGTAAAAGGTATTGGGAACAGGTTAAATTTAGAATCTACTGCCCTTCCGTTTCTCACATTTCCTTTCCATGCCCATAGATAAGTTCCGGTAGTAAACTGACCAAAACGGATAAGGTCAGACCTTCTGAAACCTTCCCAAAATAACTCTCTGCCACGCTCATCAAGAATGTATGGCAAAGTCATTTCCGCAGCGTTTGCAGCATTTGGATCTGATGGTCTTGCTCTAACAGCGAGGGCTTTCAAATAGTTCATTGCAGTTGTAGCGTCACCCGCTGCACCTGATCTTATTACAGCCTCAGCATATACAAGATACATTTCTGATACCCTGAAAAGAGGGAAATCTATACTTGTAAATACATCATTGTAATTTGGAAAAGATATAGAACCAGCCCTTGTTTTATTCCTGTATTTAGTAGAAGAATAACCGTTGGTAGCTGCGTTGATCAATTGATCCATATTCTTTTGCTGACCATTGGTCCAAAACTGTCCCCTGATATCTGAAGCATTAAACTTATCTACAAATTGCTCTGTGAATCTCATACAATTCCATGAACCGTTGGTTCCAGATGAATCACCAGGTACACCTGCGGGAGAATGGGCGAGAAAAGTAGTTCCGCTAAATGATTGGGTAAATTTCCCGTCGAATATCAACATCAAAATATTTTCATCTGTATTCAGGTAATTGTCTGCAAGCATTAATTCTTTATACTTAGGATGTAATGTATACCCTGCATCAATCACTTTTTTTGCATAAGTAGCAGCTTCGGTGTTCTTTGCCGTACCGGTGTACACCTGGGCATTTAAATACATCCGAGCCTGTAAAGCCCAACCTGCTGCTTTGTCTACACGGCCATATTCATTAGATCTTGGTGCAGCTAGTTCAGCTTCAATTGCTTTCAGTTCTGATTCAACATAAGTGAATAGATCAGCACGATTTATTTGCTTTGGAATAACTCCACCACCTACTACAATACTTTCATCGGCAAATGGAACATTACCAAAAAGGTCCATCAATATCCAATAATTAAAGGCCCTGATAAATCTTGCTTCGGCAGCATATCTTTTTATCGTTGCAACATCAGCACCTGAGAAACCACGACTTTGGAGCTTACCATCAGCGGATTCCTGTATGAAATTGTTGCAAACTGTAATGATATAATATGCCTTATAATAACATCCGGCTACAGCCTGTGTGCTACCATTAAAAGTAAACTGGTGCAAACCGATCGGATCAGTATCACCTGTAAAATTCCAACCAGCCTCATCTGTGGTAATAGTCTGCAGGTTAAAGAATTGACGAAGTAATCCGGTATTTCCAGGATCTTTTACAATAGTGCTTGGAATATCTCCTTCAGCTGCCATTGATAGATAAAGTTTACCCAATGCGCCACGGTAACCGTCCATGGTTTTAAATACCACTTCTGAAGTAGTAGTATTTTCCGGCACCAGATCTAATTTGTTAAGACAACCAGGCAACAAGAGCAGCGCAAAAGCACTGGCAATCATTGGGATAGAATATCTTTTTAGTATTGTTTTCATATTGTAAGTTTATAAAATTTAGAAGGCCAAATTGAAACCAAGAGAATAAGTACGTGGGCGTGGATAAAGATTCTGATCTAAGCCATATGTGCTTTCAGGATCCAATCCTTCATATTTTGTAATGGTGAATACATTCTGAACAATTGCATTGACCCTAAGGTTTGCTCTTTCTTTAAAAATCTTTCCAAAATTGTATCCCAAACTCAGGTTATCCATTTTTACGAACGAAGCATTCTCCAGGTAGTAATCACTTAATGGCTGGTACTCTTTAGTAATTTCACCGGTAATAGGAAAATCAAGGTAAGATGCATTGGCATTGCCTACATGATAAGCGCCAAGTATATCTAAAGCTCTTCCTCGTGATGCTTTATTATCGTTGAACAGGTAGTTATTAAAGTTACCTCTCATAATCACTCCAAGGTTGAAATTTTTATAATTAAAGTTTGTACTAAAGCCTGTAAAAATATTCGGGTCTGCAGTCTTGGTGCGATACCTGTCATCCTGGTTTATTATTCCATCCCTGTTAAGGTCTGCGAATACTCCCTCAATAGGACTTCCGGTTTTATCATAAACTTGTTTGAATAAGAAAAAGACATTTTTAGGACCACCTACAGAAGAAATCATTCCTTCTAAATTTGCAGCCTGAGGTTTAGCTCCAGGAATTCCTAAATATGTTTTGTCGTTAGGATTTACGGTAAGATTAGTGATTTCGTTTTTATTATAAGTAATATTAAAATTCACATCCCAGGTAAAATCTTTTTTCTGTACCGGTATTGCATTAATATTAAATTCAATACCCTTGTTGGTCATTGAACCTACATTACTTGTAACAAAGAGTGCAAAATTAGTACCGGTAGGTTGAGGAACAAAGTTTAAAAGGTCTGTTGTTTTTTTATAATACACATCTACACTACCACTTATTCTATTATTTACAAATCCATAATCTATTCCTGCATTATAGGTAGCAGTTTGCTCCCATTTCAAGTCTCCATTATATCCACCAGGAGAATAAATTAAAGGAAGCGGTGTATTATCAAATAAATAAGTAGGATTGTTTTGAGAATAATAAACAGGTAGGAAATCATAATTACCTATCCCATCCTGCTGGCCTGTAATACCGTATCCAAGTCTTAAATTTAGGTTAGAAACCGTTGCGCTATTTTTAAGGAAATTCTCTTCTTTTAATTTCCATGCAAGCGCAATAGATGGGAAAGTACCCCACTGATTTTGTTTAGAAAAACGTGAAGAACCGTCTCTACGTACTGTTGCCGTAAGCAAATATTTATCCATCAATGAATAATTCAATCTGCCAAATACTGATATCAAAGAATGCTCTCCTGATCCTCTCCTAAAAAGTGGAGCTGTAGTATTTGGTATTGTATCACCATTAAAGAAATAAGTGCGGTAATTGTATCCGGTTGTCCTAAAAAAATTGTAAGAATAACCAGCGGTAACATCTACCCTGCTTTTAATTGATGCTAAATCTTTGGTATAATTCAGGTAAAATTCAGCTACCTGGTTATTAGAAGTTTGTTTCCCTTCTGAACGGGAACCGGATCCATTGATAGATTTTGCATATGCAGCGCTATCATTTACTACAATATTTCCTGTACTTTTTGAAATATCATACCCCAGGTTTAAATTAGCTCTTAAGCCTGAAAGAAAAGGTATTTTATAATCTAATTGAATATTTCCGATGCTTCTTCTTGGCTTCCAGGCATTATTTGTTTGTTCTAAAAGGCTAACTGGATTTGTAGCAGAATTTAACATTAATCCAGTTACTGTTGCTGGATCTGTCCACTGAAAAAAGCCACCATAGCGATTGTTTCCGCTGCGGACAGGTTGTGTTGGATCATAGCTTACAGCTGCTCCAATAGCACCCTGGTTTGCATACCTTACTTCCTGGGCAGTAGCTTTAAAATTAACATTGACCTTTAAATTATTATTAAGCAGCGTTGGTGAGAGGTTCAATCCTATAGAAGAACGCTGGTAATTATCTGTCCTAAGCACACCATCGAGGTTTTGATAACCAAGGCTCAGCCGATAAGGTAGATTTTTTATACCCCCGGAAAGTGCTATGTTGTTATCAGTACCAAAAGCTTTTTGGTAAATCTCTTTTTGCCAATCGGTGTTGGCAGTTCCAAGTTGGGCAATTCGTTCAGCATTGCCACTTTTGTTTACAATATCACGCACCTGGTCTGCACTTAATACATCAATTGTGTTAGCCACAGTTGCTATAGATGCTACAGTAGAGAAGTCTACTTTCAGCTTTCCACCCACACCTTTTTTCGTAGTTATCATGATAACCCCATTTGCAGCACGAGTTCCATAAATAGCAGCAGCAGAGGCATCTTTCAACACTGTAAATGTTTCAATATCATTAGGATTGATAAGGCTCAAAGGATTTGGTGAGCCTGCAATACCATCTCCTGAAAGGGGAATACCATCCACTACGATCAATGGACTATTACTGGCAGAAAGAGATGATCCACCTCTAACCCTGATCTGACTTCCTGAACCTGGCGCACCACCACTTGAAATGATAGATACACCAGCTACTTTACCGGCAAGTAATTGCTCCGGGGTAGATATAGCACCTTTTTGGAAATCTTTTGAACTAACGATAGCAACAGAACCTGTGAGATCCTGTCTACGTGCAGTTCCGTAACCTACAACGACAATTTCTTCCAACTGTGCTGAAGTTGTTTTCAACAACACGGTGGATGCAGAAGTAGCAGCTATTTCCATTGTGGAAAAACCTACTGAAGAAAACACAAGTACAGCGTTTGCTTTTGGAGCGTTGATTTTGTAATCTCCATTAGCATCAGTTTGCGTACTAACAGTTGTTCCTTTTACAGAAACGGTTACCCCCTGGATACCATTTCCGTCTTCATTGATAACCTTCCCGGTTATAGTGTTTTGGGCAAACACTGTGAGAGAAGCAAGTAAGAAAATTACTGTTACAGTAAGGATCCTACCAATCGAAAGATTGAATTGTTTCATAATGCAGCTTTATCGAATTGTTTGTTATTACGAAGTGTGTATTATTTACACATCTCGTTTGTGTAAAAAGTACACAATATTAAAAAAAATTTATGAATATTTATAATTATTTAACAAGTATTTTTCTGCAATCGTTTGTATTATCATTATAAGACAAAAAAAATAGCCGAAATGTTGCATCAAAAGTCAATACCGCTCCAAATCTTCTTCTTTTTTTCATATTTCCTGAAGTTAAACTGGTAAAGTTTTCCAGGACGATGCGGCACATCTGTTTCCATTTCATCAAGGTCAGTAAGCAAATCCATGGAAAAGAATTTTTTACGGAAATTCCTTCTGTCCATTTTTATATCCAGGATGCTTTCGTAAAGATTTTGCAGGTCCCGCAGAGAGAATTTTTTGGGCAATAAATTAAAACCCAAAGGATGCTCCTGGATTCTTTTTTGCAATCTCCGATAACATGTCTCAAAGATTTCCTGGTGATCGAATGCAAGGTCAGTAACATGCTTTACCTCTTCCCAATGCAATTCATTATCATGCGTTTGCAGTTTGTGGTGTTGAATGTTGATCAACGAATAATAAGCAACAGTAATCACTCTGCCCGCCGGATGCCTTTTGATATCTCCGAAAGTATGTACCTGCTCCAGGTATATATCATCCAGACCAGTTCTTTGTGACAATATCCTGTATGCAGCTCTATCCAGATCCTCATTTGGTTTCACCAGGTCTCCAAGCAGAGACCATTTCCCTTTATATTTGGTTAGATCACTTCTAATAAGCAATACCTTCAACTTATTCTCGTCAAAACCGAAAATCACGCAATCTACAGATAGGGCAATACGATTGGTATTCTGTACTTCTGATTGAACTACAGAAATACTTTTTTTAGGGGTCAAATGTTTAACTAAAGCTTCGGGCATAATATCTAATAATTTATTGCTTTAAAAAAGTAATCACATTGGTTTTACCCAGCTGTTCTACTTTAAGGAAATAAGTTTCACTGCTTAAATTATTCAATTGATTTGTAATATCAAAACTAAATGTTCCCGCTACCTGGTTTCCTGAATATAATAACCTGATCATTTGCCCTGTTGAATTATACACTGATATGTTGACCCTACCAGAAACAGGAACAGCATAAGTAACCTTAGCCCTACCCAATACAGGATTTGGAGATAGATTTATGCCAATTCCATTCCTGTAATAAAGGTTACTGGTTTGAGGTGCCAAAGTTTTAAAAGTGCCTGATGTATAATTATCAGCCGGAGTAGCTGCACAATTCGCTCCAACTCTCCATTCATAATCATTATCAGCAGTTAAGCCGGTAGCGTTAAATGTTGTTGCAGTAATTCCACTAGCCAGGTTTGTCCAGGTTGAAGTCCCAGCTATTCTTGCGTCCACGCTATAGAAATTACCTGCAGCACCCTGCCAGTTTAAAGTAGCTGTTGTTGGAGTAATTCCAGAAACGGCCAGTGCTGTTGGGGCAGCAGGAGTTGCTACTACTACTACCGCCATCATTGCCCGTGGTCCTTCTCCGCATGAATTGGATTGGCTTACATAATAATTATTTGTACCTGCAGTAGCGGTAGAAGGGGTCGGCGCAGTTGCAGAACCTGTTCCTCCGGTTGCTGTCGTGTACCACAGTAAACCATTACCTGTTGCTGTTAATGCTGTAGCAATTGCATTTCTACAATAATTTACAGGGCTGATTACTGTAGGTGCAGCCGCAAGAGGATTTACAACAACACTAATTGCAGCTCTTGGACCTTCACAAGTATTGGTGGTTTGAGAAACATAATAAGTTGTTGTTCCTGCAGTGGCAGTAGATGGTGTAGGTGCAGTAGATGAACCTGTTCCACCGGTTGCAACCGTGTACCATATAAGGTTAGATCCAGAAGCAGTTAATGGAGAAGCTGCAGCATTCTGGCAGTAGGTTACCGGACTTGTAACCACTGGTGCTCCTGGTAAAGCGTTTATAGTTACCACAATTGCTGCTCTCGGACTTTCACAACCTGTTGTCGTTTGAGAAACATAGTAGGTAGTATTTCCTGAAGTTGTAGTCGATGGAGTTGGAGCTGATGAAGATCCGGTTCCACCTGTTGCAGCAGTATACCATAACAGGTTTGCTCCAGTAGCAGTCAGTGTAATGGCCGTACTATTCTGACAGTACGTAACCGGGCTGCTCACGGCAGGAGCTACAGGAGTAGCATTAGTTGTTACGACGATTGTTGCTCTTGGGCCTTCACCGCAAGCAGTAGTCTGGCTCACATAGTAACTAACAGAACCGATATTGGCAGTAGATGGAGTTGGAGCTGTTGTGCTTCCTGTCCCGCCGGTTGCAGTTGTGTACCAGAGTAATGAAGTTCCTGTTGCAGTTAATGGAACTGCAGTGGCATTCTGACAATAATTTACAGGACTGGTTACTGTTGGAGCCGGGGTGCTGGCAGTAACGTTTACAACAATACTTGCTCTCGGACTTTCGCAACCATTGCTGCTCTGAGAAACATAATATGTAACAGATCCAACAGTTGTTGTAGATGGTGTTGGCGCAGTCGCTGAGCCTGAACCACCTGTAGCTAAAGTGTACCAAAGTAAACTCGTACCCGTTGCAGTAAGCGGAGTAGCTACAGCATTCTGGCAATAACTTACTGGACTGATTACAGCAGGAGCTGCTGGTGTAGCATTTACAATGACAGAAATAGAAGCACGCGGACTTTCACAGCCATTGCTCGTTTGAGAAACATAATATATTGTTGTACCTGTGGTATTTGTAGCAGGAGTTGGTGCAGTTGAAGACCCTGTTCCACCAGTTGAAGTTGTATACCAAAGCAAACCGGTTCCTGTTGCTGTAAGTGGAACTGCTGTCGCATTCTGGCAATAATTTACAGGACTTGTTACGGTCGGCGCAGCAGGCGTTGCATTTACATTTACTACAATAGAAACCCTTGGGCTTTCACCACAGTTCTGTGTTTGAGAAACATAATAAGTTGTACTGCCAACTGTAGTCGTAGCAGGTGTTGGAGCAGTTGCTGATCCTGTTCCGCCGGTTGCAGTTGTGTACCAGAGTAATGAAGTTCCTGTTGCAGTTAATGGAACTGCTGTTGCATTCTGGCAATAATTTACAGGACTGGTTACAGTTGGAGCCGGGGTGCTGGCAGTAACGTTGACAACAATACTTGCTCTCGGACTTTCGCAACCATTGCTGCTCTGAGAAACATAATAAGTAACAGATCCAACAGTTGTTGTAGATGGTGTTGGAGCTGTTGCAGAACCTGAACCACCTGTAGCTACAGTGTACCAAAGTAAACTGGTACCTGTTGCAGTAAGCGGAGTAGCTACTGCATTCTGGCAATAACTTACTGGACTGATTACAGCAGGAGCTGCTGGTATAGCATTTACAATGACAGAAATAGAAGCACGTGGACTTTCACAGCCATTGCTCGTTTGAGAAACATAATATATTGTTGTACCTGTGGTATTAGTAGCAGGTGTTGGTGCAGTAGAAGATCCTGTTCCACCAGTTGAAGTTGTATACCACATCAGGTTTGATCCTGTTGCAGTTAGTGCAACTGCTGTTGCATTCTGGCAATAATTTACAGGACTTGTTACTGTTGGCGCAGCAGGCGTTGCATTTACATTTACTACAATAGAAACCCTTGGGCTTTCGCCACAATTTTGTGTTTGAGAAACATAATAAGTTGTACTGCCAACTGTAGTTGTAGCAGGTGTCGGAGCAGTTGATGATCCTGTTCCGCCTGTGGCAGTTGTATACCAGAGTAATGAAGTTCCTGTTGCAGTTAATGGAACTGCAGTTGCATTCTGACAATAATTTACAGGACTGGTTACAGTTGGAGCCGGGGTGCTGGCAGTAACGTTTACAACAATACTTGCTCTCGGACTTTCGCAACCATTGCTGCTCTGAGAAACATAATATGTAACAGATCCAACAGTTGTTGTAGATGGAGTTGGCGCAGTCGCTGAGCCTGAACCACCTGTAGCTACAGTGTACCAAAGTAAACTCGTACCCGTTGCAGTAAGCGGAGTAGCTACAGCATTCTGGCAATAACTTACTGGACTATTTACAGCAGGAGCTGCTGGTATAGCATTTACAATGACAGAAATAGAAGCACGTGGACTTTCACAGCCATTGCTCGTTTGAGAAACATAATATATAGTTGTACCTGTGGTATTTGTAGCAGGAGTTGGTGCAGTAGAAGATCCTGTTCCACCTGTTGCTGTTGTATACCACATCAGGTTTGATCCTGTTGCAGTTAGTGCAACTGCTGTTGCATTCTGGCAATAATTTACAGGACTTGCTACACTTGGTGCAGCAGGTATAGCATTTACATTCACAACTATAGAAGCTCTAGGACTTTCACAACCATTTATTGTTTGAGACACATAAAAAGTAGTATTAGAAACTGCTGTTGTTACTGGAGTGGGTGCCGAAGATGACCCTGTTCCACCTGTTGCAGTGGTATACCATAACAATGAAGTTCCAGTAGCAGCTAATGGAATTGCAGTAGCATTCTGGCAATAATTTACAGGATTTGTTACCGTTGGCGCAGCAGGAGTAGCGTTTATATTTACCACAATAGCGGCACGTGGCCCTTCACATCCATTCAAAGTCTGGCTCACATAATAAGTAGTATTGCCTATGGTAGTTGTTACCGGTGTAGGAGCGGTAGAAGAACCGGTTCCACCGGTCTGAGTTGTATACCAAAGTAAAGCCGTTCCTGTTGCTGTAAGCGGAGAAGCTGTTGCATTTTGGCAATAATTTACGGGCGTAGTAACCGTTGGCGCTACAGTAGTACAAGGTGCCGCCTGCACATAAACATGATATTCTCCCGGTTGTAAGGTCAGAGATTGTGCAGTACCAGTAAGTGTAAAGGTGGAATTCGTGGCTCCATTTAAACCTGTGCCGACCCCATTACTAATGTAGTTCGTCCACTCGCCTGTGGCCTGGAACGTAACTGTCCTGGTAAGTGCAACAACATCCATATTGGCAATTACAGTAACTTTTTTACCATTACTTCCAGGTTCCTGTATCTGGAATCTGCGGAACAAACCACCGTTATCATTGAGGTCATAAGTAAAAGAAGTACTGTTGAATACAGCAGGATTTTGTAACCTGAGGTCCATCAATTTTTTAAAAGTCTGGTATACACGTAGCCTGTTTGGATCCAGCATGTATTCCCAGCGTGGTGGTTTATTTGATACATTACTACCACCAAAAAAAATTGAAACATCATAACCTCTTTCTCCAAACTGCCAGATCATTTTTGGTCCCGGGACAGTAAAGAAAATTGATGCGGCTGCTTCAATTCTTGACAATGCCGTTGGTAAATTTTTTACATTATATGTACCATTGGCGTTACCAAAATTAAGGTTGCGGTACATATTTCTCTCCTCGTCATGGCTTTCCATGTAGCCAACTGCACCAGGATTTGAAAAATTCCTTTCAGAACTATTGTACACCAATCCGCTAAGGTTGCTATTAGATGAGAATCCCATGGTATTTTGACCAAATCTGGAATTCATATTCGCCCATGTCATAAAGCCATGGTTTATATAAGCTTGTTCTTCTGAGGAAGGAGTGGTACCAAGAAATTCCAGGATCATATATGGATTATCATGAGTAGGAACGACATTGTCATAATAATATTTCAGGATGTCTACCCTGGACTGATCATAATTTTCAACTGTAGTTTCATTAGTTATCGTTTGCGTAAAACCTTTAGCCAGGTCAAAACGGAAACCATCTACTTTATATTCATCTAACCAAAAGTTTAATGACCTTGTTACTAAATATTTTGTAGTTGCCAATGTATGGTTGAAATCATTAAATACGCTGTAAGGATGTGGGGCAGTCACATTCAGCCATGGGTTGTTTGGCGTAGGCTGATTGGTAGAACTGTTCCAGTAAAGTTTTGCCTGCGGTGCTGCACCAGTACAATGGTTATACACTACATCCAGCAAAACAGCGATACCGTTTGCGTGACATAAATCAATAAATTGTTTTAATTTATTCTTTGGGCCATAATATTTATCAGGGGCAAAAAAGAATGCAGGATTATAGCCCCAGCTTTCATTGCCATCAAATTCATTTACCGGCATCAGCTCAATAGCATTAATACCAAGATTTTTAAAATAGTTGATTGAATCAATCAGTGACTGATAACTATGTTCTGCAGTAAAATCCCTGATCAACAATTCATAGATCATCAGGTTTTTCTTATCAGGTTTTGTATAGTTGGTAGTTGTCCAGACGTATTGAGGCTCGTTGGTTTGTAAAACTCCAACAAGATCAGTTGTAAGCCCGGCTGGGTAAGGCTTTAGGTTAGGATAGGTAACTGCATTTATAAACTGATCATTAAATGGATCAAGAATTTTTTGGGCATAAGGATCTGCAATTTTTATTGAATTATCTACCAGGTATTGAAAGCCATATTCTACTCCAGGAGTAAGGTTGGAAACGGTGGTCCACCAGTAGTTTCCATCAGGTGTTTTCTTCATGGCACTTGCACAGTTGGCCTGCCAGTTATTGAAATCTCCAATTATAGAAACAGAATTTTTGTTTGGTGCAAAAAGTACCAGTGTAACCTCGGTATTATTTGGGTTATAATTTATTCCCTCTATTACACCAGCAGGCAGAGCAGCTACAACTTGGGCCTGTGGTATAGTAAAATTAAATGTATCCCTAACTGTGGTAGTCCCATTATTTGCTTCTGCAATTACTTGTTGGTCGCAGTTGGTCGGGATAGTAATGTTAGAATTTATTATAGTTGCTGATGATGCTGAGGCAACCTGGTTGCCATTTAATTTCAAAATAATATTTGAAGCAACAGAACTCACTGCCTGTGTGGTAACAGATCCACCTACTGCTACATTTATTGGCTCCAGGTAAGGAAAGAAACGAGGCTCTGTCGGCGGAAGATTAAAACGAACCGCAAATTGTCCGGCAGTATACATTGGTATATACATGTCACTACCATCGCTGTTCACTTGCTTGAGACTACCGTTCCCGCTGCGAAAAATACAGTTCAATTTCCTGATGGTTTCGCCTGCAGGCACCCCAAAGAAAGCACGAATATTAGTTATACTAAACGAATATTTGTTGTTACCGAGGGCAGTTGCTTTAGCGGCAGGAGTAGCTGCATTAAAATTTGTAAATTTTACATATTTCCAATCCGAAGGACCGGTACTCAGGTTTGTATTTACTCCTATGTGTACATAAACATCAGCAGAGTTTCCGCCCTGGTAATTGAATAGGCCCTGGTTTCCTTTTGCACAATCAATGGTAAAAGTAATATCACCAGCATCTGTGGGAAATTCCGGGGTCCAGCTAAGAAGTCTTTGGGCAGAAAGAGAAGTACATAGCATTACTAATGCTACGAATAAAGTAGAAAATTTCATCGGCAAGATTTAATTTAATGTGTAAATATAACACATTGTGCCGATATCTTTAATAGAAGAAAAAAAATTTTTGTAATAATTTTTCCACTTGAATAATGTTACCTCGATAATTCCAAAACCACCATTTCCATTGGCCTGATTTTCAAAACCATAGGAATGATTTTTCCGGAGATAATATTTTTTCCCTGTTTAAAATTTCTTGTCCTTTCCTGGTAATTTTTTTGAAGATCTACCGTTTTTTCTGATTCGCCTGTATTCATAATGCAGGCAATTGTTTGGTTAGCATCATACCTGAAATAAATGTATAACCCATCTACAGGAAGGTATTGCATCATTTTACCTGTTGTAATAGCTGAAGAAGTTTTTCTAAAATTTGCCAGTGTTTTTATATGATTGAAAATTTCATTTTCTTTTTCAGTCCTTCCTGCAGCAGTAAATTTATTTACCGGATCAGTGTCCCACCCTCCTAAAAAATCTCTTCTTACATTTCCGTCAGGATTTGTAAAACCAGTCATGAGGTGTTCCATTCCATAATACATTTGAGGTATGCCCCTAAAAGTCATTAGCCAGGCCATTGCAATTTTATACTTGGCAGTATCCTCATTGATCACAGAATAAAACCTTGCCAGATCGTGGTTATCTAAAAATATAACTTGTCTCATCGGATCTTTATACACGATATCCTGGGCAGCTGTTGTGTACAATTTATTTACACCTTCCGTCCAGCCAAATTTCTCATTAAGGGCAGGCTGAATACCATAAAACAATGTTTGAAAATCTGTGGTTGCCTGTAGGTTACTTTTATAAGGTATATCATATTTATTTTCACAGAAAAAACTCTGGTTGATTACGCCATGAACCCATGTTTCACCAAATATGGTCATTGCCGGGTATTCATCATACAAGGCTTTGTTGCAGCGGTTCATAAAATTCAGGTCATTGTAAGCATAGGTGTCTATGCGCCACCCATCGATCCCGAAAGTTTCTGCAGCCCACAAAGATTGCTGGATAAGGAAATTTGCAACATATGGATTGTTCTGGTTCAGGTCAGGCATTTCTCTTACAAACCAGCCATCACTCATTTGCCTGACATCTTTTTGTGCCGCATAAGGATCAAACAACACCTGGTCTTTGTAAGTTGTTTGGGTAAAATTATCCCAGTTATGTAGCCAATCTTCGGTAGGCTTGTCCAGTACAGTAAAATGTTGTGAGCCTACATGATTGTACACAACATCCTGCACCAGTTTCATTCCCCTTTTATGCAAGGCTGCGCTTAGTTCTTTGTACTTTTCGTTTGTCCCCAGCCTCGGATCTACTTTGTAATGGTTGGTAATAGCATAACCATGCTCGGTCCGGTCGGGCATATTATTTTCCCAGATTGGCGTCATCCACACGGAAGTTACACCCATGTCTTTGAGATAATCCAGGTGATTAATCACCCCCTGAAGATCCCCGCCATGGCGTTTATACACGGTATCTCTATCCAGTGATTGATCCTTCATTCCCGATACCTGGTCATTGGATTTATCACCATTGCTAAATCTATCAGGCATTAAGAGATACATGAGGTCTTTAGCCGTAACACCCTGTGCAAATGTTTTGCCTTTCCCCTCTCTCCTTGCCAATAAAGGCCAGTCAACATTTGTAGTTGTTGAAGCGTTCTTAAAAACTATTTTTACTGTTCCGGGTTTTGCTGATGGAGACACTAACACATCCAATGCATAATAATGTTTATTGGATAACCTGTTTATTTTCTGAAGTGTGACGCCAGGATAAGTAAGAGAGACGGAAGATGCATTAAAATCATTTCCGCTGCCATGGACAAGTATCTGCACTTTATTCCACTTCATTCCTGTAAACCAGTTTGTAGGATAAAGTTCAGGAGTTTGTGCAAAGGACTGTATCGTTGCAAATAAAAGTATCAATAATGTTCCGGTTCCTTTTGTCATATAATAAAAATTATTTAGAAATTAAATCCTGTCATATATCAGACAGACCTTTCGTTTTCTACTTTCAGAATTGCAGCTTCTATTTCGTTATCAGGCACTCTTTTGTCCTTAATAAAAACAACACATATAATTGCAGAAAGGACCATTAGTGCTCCTCCTATCTGTACAGCCAGCATCCTGTTGTTATCCAATACATTTTCCATCAGCCAGCCAAAACCAAGTGAGGCAATGATCTCAGGTAACACAATAAAGAAATTAAATATACCCATGTAAATTCCCACTTTATCTCTTGGCAATACGCCACTCAGCATAGCATAGGGCATACTTAGGATACTTGCCCAGGCTATACCCACACCTGTCATACTCACATACAATAGATATTTATTTTCAACAAATCCAACACTGATCAGTCCGATTGCACCACATAAAAGACAAATGCCATGCGTATATTTTCGTCCTAACTTATCTGCGATTATGGGAAGTACCAATGCAAATAGAAAAGTAACTACACTATAAAAAGATAAGGTAAGACTTCCGAAATCGGCACCATTGGCATAAACAGGATCAGCAGAATCTTTTCCACCAAAAACATTTACAGCAACTGCAGTGGTATAGTAAAACCACATTAAAAAAAGCCCAGGCCAGGTGAAGAACTGCACCAGGGAAATTATCCTCATTCTCGGAGGCATGTTAGTGAGGGCATGCCAGATTTCCCTGGCGCCGCCGCCAAAACCTTTTTGACTTTCCTGTACTTTATCTTTGAAACTAAGATCGGCAGGAGGATATTCTTTAGTAGTAAACACCGTGTATAATACTGCTGTAAGGAAAAAGAAGGCTCCTATGTAAAAACTCAGTTTCACATTTTCGGGAATTGAACCCTGTGCAGCTACGTTATCAAAATTAAAAATGTTATTCATGATCCATGGTAGTGCAGAAGCTATGCTTCCACCCAAACCAATCATCAGGCTTTGCATGATAAATCCACGGTTCACCTGGCTATCAGGAAGTTTATCTGTGACAAAAGCCCTGAATGGTTCCATGGCCACATTTCCAAAAACATCCAATACCCATAAGAGACCAGCTGCCATCCAGAGTGCACTACTGTTGGGCATAAATACCAGGGCTATGGAACTAAGTATGGCACCAAACATAAAATAAGGTCGTCTTCTACCCCACTTTGGATGCCAGGTACGGTCACTCATATAACCTATAATTGGTTGCACGAGCAAACCCGTAAGCGGTGCTGCAAGAAAAAGAAGCGGGACCGAAGCAGGGTCTGCACCGAGGCCTTCGTAGATTCTTCCCATATTAGCCCTCTGCAGATCCCAGCCAAACTGGATCCCAAAAAAGCCAACACTCATGTTGATTATTTCCGCAATGGAAAGACGGGGCTTAGTGCCCGTTTGATTAATACTCATAGCAAGCGAGTTAGTTGATAATGTGTAATTTTTACACGCTGCTAAAAATAATGAAAAAAGTTTTTGTTCGAACAATAATTATTTTGGAAAAAACAAATTGGGAATTATCTATTCACCGATTAATAAACATCAAATAGTTTTTTTGTAGGACCGGCTACGACAGGCTAAGCCTGACAGCTAAACGAACTTGAAAATGAATAACAGTTAAACCTGGGAAAATATGCTCATCTGCGCTCAACCTTAATAAAAAAAATTCACTATATAATAAACGCCATCAGCCTGAGCTTGTCGAAGGCGGTCCTATAATTTCGTTTGTCACATACCCGGCTTCGACAGGCTAGTGACAAATATCTGAAGCGAATACACCCATACATTATTTCAAAAAAAACGCCCCGAATCTCTCCGGGGCGTTTTTAATATTATGTGTAATTGATTGCTGCAGTGTTACTGCTTGATCACCACTTTTCCATTGGCAAGTCTCTTACCGCTTGCATCCCTGAGGTCTACAAAGTAAGTTCCTGCTCCTGTGATATTTTGTAATGATACATCCATTCTGGCGTAGATACCACTGATCGTGTATCTCTGGCTGAACACTTTTGCACCACGCTCATCAAATACATTCAATGTGCGATCTACATTAGCTCCACCCTGGTTGTAGTAACGAACCTGGAAGTTTCCTTTACTTGGGTTTGGATAGATGAACAACGTATTGCTCACAGAATCCATAATCGTTACACGGTTAGAAGTTCCGCTGCAACCCGTATTGCTATTGGTAGCGATTACATAGTACTCACCAAAGTCGTCTACAGTAATAGGAAGATTAGATGAAGTTACAGATGGAATTAAAATATTGTTCTTATACCACCTGAAGCTGTAAGGCCCAACCGGGCTGATCGTTGTGAACAAACCAGTGCGTACAGAAGGATTGATTCTTGTAAAGCTTGCAGCTGTCAGAACAACTGTAGGCTTCGGATTCACGGTAAGGGTAACAGGGTTACTGTTTACACTTCCGCAAGGCACACCAGAAACAACTACCCTGTATACAGTACCGCTAACTGCAGTAGTGAGATTTGATACTGTAAGCGTTGGTGTATTTACACCACTATATATTGCGTTATTCGAAAGGTTTGTAAATGGTCCGCCATTTACACTAATCTGCCATTGATAAGTAATTGTAGAACCGGTAGCAGCAACTGTAAATGTTGCAGTCTCATCTGTACAGGTGGCTACGCTAACAGGCTGAGCCACGATGGCCACCTGTGTATTTACTGTAAGTATTGCAGCTGCTGAAGTAACACCTGCTGTTGTACATGTTCCAGAAACAATCACCCTGTACTGGTTACCATTTTGGCTGGCTGCAAGAGGAGTAATTGTATAAGTAGCTGCAGTTGCACCGGTAATATTGGTGAATGAAGTACCACCGTTTGTGCTCACCTGCCATTGGTAGGTAGGTGCAGTTCCTGTAACAGCTACACTAAATGTTGCACTATTCACATTAGGAATACAAACACCCTGAGCTTGTGGTGCTGTTGTAATTACTATAGGGGTATTTACAAGTAGCGTAACACAATCAGATGTAACTGTATTACAAGTCCCTGTCACTATTACCCTGTAACCACCATTGTTGGCAGTTGTAGGAGAAGCAATTGTATAAGATGCACTATTTGCGCCTGGAATATTTGTAAATGTACCCGTACAACCTGCAGCAGCATATTGCCATTGGTAAGTAATACCAGTACCGGCTGCTGTTACACTAAATGATGTAGAAGCGCCCTGGCAAACTGTACTGTTTGCTGGTTGTGCAGAGATAGCTACAGGTGTATTTACAGTAAGCAAAGCATTATTAGAAGTGATACCGGTTGGCGTACAACTAAATACCCTAACCCTGTAAATGTTACCATTCATAGCAGGAGTAGTAGCTGTGGTGTAAGTTGCTGACGTAGCACCTGCCAAATCAGTAAATGTAGTACCAGCATCTGTGCTCACCTGCCATTGGTAGGTAAGTGAAGAACCTGAGGCTGTTACACTAAATGTTGCATTATTAGGAGAACATACAGTTTGTGCTGCAGGTTGACCCGTAATTGCAGCAGCATCACCAACGGTAAGTATCGCTGCGTTTGAAGTAACAGGAGATGGACAAGTACCGCTTACAACAACACGGTATTGATTGCCGTTTTGAGCAACTGTAACCGCAGTTACTGTGTAGGTAGATGCAGTAGCACCAGTAATATTAGTAAATAATACACCGCCATTAGTGCTTATCTGCCACTGATAAGTCAATGCTGTTCCGGTAGCAACAACGGTAAAAGTTGCATTATTACCAGCACAAACCGTTTGACTTGCAGGTTGTGTTGTTATTGCTGGAGCTGTATTTACTGTTAATGTAGCAGGCGCACTGTTTACTTCGTTGCATTGACCAGTTATAACAACCCTGTATAAGTATCCATTCATAGAAGCAGTAGTAGCACCTGTAGTATAAGTTGCTGAAGTAGCACCTGTAATATTTGTATAATTAGTACCACCATTAGTGCTCAACTGCCATTGAAATGAAGTAGCACCTGTAGCAGTTACAGAAAATGATGCAGTAGCACCTGCACAAACTGCCTGGTTAGCTGGTTGTGTTACTATAACGGGAGCTGCTCCCGGAGAAACTGTTAGTGTAATGTTTCTTGTTTGAACTACCGTTCCAGCTGTTCCGGTAACTGTAATAGTATATGTACCAAAACCTAAAGTAGAAGCATTGGTTACAGTAACCAGGGTACTTGAACCAGGTACAACAGGGTTTGGTGTAAATGTCACCACCGGACCTGCAGGAACACTGCTGGAAGTAAGTACAATCGGAGTAACAAATGTTCCTGTAACAGCTGTGGTAAGCGTTGTAGTCGCAGGAGTTATACTACCGCAAGCAACAGTTATAGGTGTTGCAGTACCAAATGTAAATCCATTTACAGGAGCAGTAATAGTGAAATTATTATTAGAAATATCAAAGAAAATGTTT
>JBBQYS010000011.1:0-41421 GCA_038208485.1 Chitinophagales bacterium | reverse complement strand
TTTTCTTCCAATAGTGGCCCGCGGGTATGTACAATTTGCAGGTTATCAAAGTACACATCTACCGGGCTTTCGTTGCTGCAATAAATGTAAACAAAGCCATTTTTGTTTACAGGGATGTTCTGCAACTCTTCGATGTGTTCTTTTATCTGACTGTTGTCACCTACTATACTCACTCTATAATCAACAGATTTAAACTACTCATCAAAAAAAATTGCATTAATAAAATACATTACTCAAAAGTATTGTTTCGTGAGTCACGAACCAAGGCGGGGGCTTGCAAATTTTATCAATTCCATTCTATTCCAAATTCATTTTCAAAGAGACTTAGTATTTTTCGTATTTTCAGTACTTCCTTGATATTTCTATCAATGTCCGGCTGCAAGTATGTGTAAAGTCTATAATAAGTTTTGGTAGATATTTCAATGACTAACATATCGCCATCATTTGCGGGATTATAACTAGGTACTTCTGACCAATCTGGTAAAGTAGTTATTCCTAAATTGAATATTTTTGTAGTAAACTCTTTCCAATCAGAATTTGGGAATGAAAAATATCTCTTTTTTACATTAATTTTAAATTTTTCATTTTCATCATAATAATCGATAAGATTATATTCGCCAATCCATCCTTCACAATTTTTACGAATTTGCATGACCTGTGTTTGAGGTTTATCATTTTTTCTACCATCATAAAACAGTCTGACAGAAATAGAATCGTAGCCATTGTCATAAGATTTTATACCTGCTCGTTTAATTAAATCTTGTACATAAATGAAATTTTGGAGAATCCTTCCGCGTTTATTTATGATTTGTTTTTCAAAATTTGTTGTATCTAAAGTTAATGTACTGTCACATATAGGAATTATTGCTGTATTACTAACCTTTTTAACACAGCTAAATGATATGATAATAATCCAAGAAAAAATCAAAAATTTGAAGCAATTATCATTCATAAACATTTATTTTGAAGTGGTGAACTTTTATTTTTTTAAACCTTGCCTTGGTTTGTGGCACACGAAACATTTCTTCTTAGTCTCCATCAAATACATGAAATAAATTATGTAAAAAACCAAATTCATCCAGACCAGTTTCATAAAAACGTGCTGATGAGTAATAGTATCCCAAATCATCCTTAGCAAGCTGCCAATTTTTATTTACAGGATTACCATGAATATAATCTAATTTTTGCCTGGCTACTCCCCTGCTATAAATTTCTACACTCAAAGAATCCCGTTGCCATATCTGATGTTTCGTGTGCTACGAAACAAGGCGAAGATTAGCCGAAAATTTTACTCCCATTTCTTTTATGAATTTAAAATCATCGATGCATCTTACTCCCATGTTTTTTGCAAACATTTGGAATTTTAACTCTTTTGGAATTCATGGCACTGTCAATATTTTCTTTGGATACAACAGTTGCTTTCGCATCCATAGCATGAGCTATTAACCAAGGGTCGGCCAATGAACGACCTTTTATATTGTCAACTAACAGCCTATGAGATGGGTCAGTCAGCAGTATTTTTTGCCAGCAAGCAATTACATTTTCAGTTGGTTTATATATTGGGATTGAACTACGTTTTAACCATTTGGATAAGTCGTCTTCGGTTTTGTCTGAATTATCCGCTACTACAATTTCATTCTTAACTTCTTCCGGAATAAAAATGCGCCCCTGTTTGCCTAGTTCATTTAGAATATCCCAATAATCAGGACATAATTCTGGAGAATAATATTTTTGCCATGATTGGATGAGTACATTGGCATCTATACAATAAATATTTTGGTTAGCACTCATCTATAGATTTGTGCTTGTAGTTTATGAAAATTATTTGCAGGTGTCCCAAGTAAAAAGCTTGCTTGAGTTGGTTGTACATAGCCACTTCTTAGAGCGTCAAGAACAACTTGTGTAAAAAGCCTGCTATTTTTATTCAAACGTAACAAATAAGGATTAGGGCCACCTGGCTTTTCTTTCTGTCTAAGTTTTAAAGCAGCTTTTTTTTCAGCTTCTCTTTTTAAAAAAGCTTGATATTCAATTTCAGCTTCTTTTTTCAACTTTTGATATTTCTGAACAGAAATTAGGTCGAGGTTTAATGCTCTAACTAGAAAAGCAAATGAACTAACTCCAAGCGTTTTAGCTGCTTTAAAAACGTCTTGAGCATTTTCATAAATTGAAATATCAAAACTTAAAATAATTTCATTTGGTATTAAAGCGTTTGCCGCTACTTCATTGCAAAATATCTCTACAGGATGGAATTTATTTTTGTTCTTTAAATCAGGTTCAATGTCATTTGAAATCCCCGTTTCTGCAATCCAAATGTGAGCCAGTTCATGAACTAAAGTAAATAATTGAGGAGCATTCCAGTCATCCGAATTTACAAATACAAATGGAGCATATGGGTCGGCTATAGCAAAACCTTGCAGCTCGTCAGAGTTTAGTTTTAGTCTTGAGTGAATAAAACTTGTACGGGAAACAAAAATGCCATTCGTTTCAGCCGCATCTATCCATTCTTTAATTGGGTTTTCAGTTTTGTAATTTGCAGGAGCAATGTTTAATGTCCTTAAAATATCTTTAGCAACAACTTCAGGCCTATCCTTAATTGTGAAGCGTCCAAAAAATGCCAGCTTTTCTTCATTATCTTCTGCGTAAACATCACTTATCCAAGCTTGCTTTTGCTGAATTTCTCGAATAATAAAGATTGATGAAGTACTTAATTCTTTTGAGCCATTTTTTCTAAAATCTTGAAGTGGTTGAAAATCTCTGGGAATATCTGGCAGAAAGAATAAAGCAAAAGGTCGCTTATAGGCTCTTGCCAAAGTCTGTGCTTGTCTAATAGTTGGCTGACTATCGCCAGATTCCCATTCTAGAAGCTTAGCCACAGTTACTGAAACTTTTGCAGCAGCAATATCCTCAGTCATTCTTGCTGATTCTCTAGCCCATTTCAGAACGTTTGGAGTTATGTTTGCTTTGTCACCCATGTTTATACAACAAATGTATGGATATTGTTTTTGAGATTTTAAATGGAGAATTTAATTGATATGAGGATGTTCAAAAGCATGACACAGATACGCCACGCTCTTTTCCTGCGCTGCATATCTGCCAGTAATCGACCTGCACCGGGGAGAGCCTGCTGAGCTATGCGTATATTCCTGCGGCAGCTTGCAAAGATTCCATTTATTTGTGCACGAATTATTAGGTATGCACACTAATTTTTGCCAAATAAAAATCCCGGCTACCACGATGCTTCCAATCGAAAGAAGTCTCCCGGCCATGACAAGTAAAGGTTATGAAAAAAGTTCCGGAAGAGTATGGTATCGTTCTTTTATCAGCCTTGCTATAAAAATAAGCAATCCATCTAACTAACGCACCGTCCTCCCTTTCTGCATGGCTCTTGGGAGAGACGGTGCTGGGAAAAATTGATTCGTGCATGAGGATAAATACTTATTAATTATGTCGGCAGGTCATCGACCTTATCTCGGCGTAGGCGTGTGGCGGAAGCGAAAGCCAGATTTTGATGGGCGTACCAACGGCGGAGAAAATTCCAATTCATCGATCGCCTTCGACAGGCTCAAGCTGGCAGCATTATTAGTTATTTGAATTCCTTTCTAATGCAAAATGATTTTCAGTTTCCCCGATTTCTTTCCGACTTATAAAACTAATTGCAAAAATCTTTCGCCAGAAAAGGGAATTCCCTTATTTTTGCAGCCCAAAATAAAAATTTGCTTTTTATTCATTGAACGGCAGTTTTTTATTATGGGCAAGATGCTCTGACTTAATGAAGAGCAACAAAATGCGGATATGGCGAAATTGGCAGACGCACCAGACTTAGGATCTGGCGCCGCAAGGCGTGTAGGTTCGACCCCTATTATCCGCACACAAATTTTTTAAAACCCTCCCGACACAGGGAGGGTTTTTATTATTATTTAAATAAACAACAAATGGCTACTGTAGCAAGACAAAACATTGATAAGCTTACAGACAAACTAAGCGTAACCATCAATAAGGAAGATTATATGCCGGCTTTTGAAACCAAACTCAAAAGCTATAGCAAAACTGCTAACATTCCTGGATTCAGGAAAGGAAATGTACCGGCAGGAATGATTAAAAAAATGTATGGTGCTGGTATTTTCCAGGAAGAAGTACTACGCAGTGTAGAGAAAGAACTGTATAAATACCTTACTGATGAAAAACCTGAAATATTTGCCCAGCCTTTGCCATTGACCAACGATATGGCTGTAAACATGAGCGAGCCTGACAGTTATACTTTCGATTTTGAAATAGGGCTGAAGCCAGCACTTAATGTCGCTCCTTTAGATAAAGCTGCAATAATCAAATACGAAATCGAACTTACTCCTGAAGCAATAGATGAAGAGATCAGCCGCATGCAAACCAAAGGTGGTACCATGTCAGAACCAGAGGAAATTTCTGAAGAAGATGATGTATTGAATGTACAATTCACAGAAACGAATGAAGCCGGAGAAGCGGTGGAAGGAGGAATTGTAAAAGACAATTCTGTTATGCTGAAATATTTTAGCAATAAACTGCAAAAAGAATTGAAAGGTAAAAAAGCAGGTGACAGCATCAGTTTTAACCTGAAGAATTCATTTGAAAAAGATGCGTTACAAAATATTCTTGTTGATCTTGGCATTGATACTGACGATAAAAATGCAGCAGATAAGCATTTCACGATGAAGATAGAGAAGATCGGACGTGTGGAAAAAAGAGAATTGAATGAAGCATTTTACAAAGAAGTATTTCCGGAAAAAGATGTGAAAACTGAAGAAGAATTCAAGCAAGCAATCAAAGAAGATTTTTCAAAACACCTGGAAGCACAAAGTAAAAACCAGGTTCACGATCAGTTGTATCATTACCTGCTGGATGAAACCAAACTTGAATTCCCTGAGGCATTCCTGAAACGTTGGTTGCAAAGTGGCGGAGAAGAAGCCAAGACTCCTGAGCAGGTAGAACAGGAATTTCCTGATTTTATTAACCAGCTGAAATGGACTTTAATTAGTGAAAAACTTACTGAAGAAAATAAAATTGAAGTGAGTAAGGAAGAAGTAAAAGAAAAAATGAAGCAGGAAGTAATGGGTTATTTTGGACAGATGAACATGGGAGAAGATATGAGCTGGCTGGAAAGCTATATTGATAGAATGATGAATGACGAAAAGCATGTAGAAAGTACATATCGCCGCCTGGCTGCTACCAAACTTTTTGATTACATTGAATCCCAGGTAAAGCCAAAAAATAAAAAAATAGGTCAGAAAGAATTTTTTGAAATGCTGGATAAACACAAGCATTAATTTTATTCCCCATCAAAAAAAGAGGCTGTCTCAACTTTGAGTCAGCCTCTTTTTTATATATATCTCCGATGGAGGTATGAAACAAATTCTTGCGATCTTCGATTTTACTTCCGCCTTGCGGGATCTTCGATTTTTACTCCGGCCTTGCGGGATCTTCGATTTTTATTTTTTATTTTACTTTACAGGATCTGCGATTTTCAATTGTCTTTTCCCTGTTTTGTTCCTGTCCCCGATTGTTGATTTTTAGGTTCTGTAGTTTTCTTAGCAGGAGGCATTACTACAGCAGGTGTAGTTGGAGGTGGAACAATATTACCAGTTCCCCCAGGTTTTGGTGTTGGTTTGGGCATAGGTTTAGTTGGCGTGTCATTCATGAAATCTGAATATCCATCTCCAAAAAAATCATTCGCATCACCATTTCCCTTATCCTCTGGAAGTGTATCCGTCCCATTATCGAGGTTGTATAAGTAGGTTGGATCTGCAGAAATTGGATCATTCTTCAGTTCTATTGGGACTTCAAATTCTTTCACAGAACCGTAGTTTAGTTTCTTATCAGCATAAACTTTCTCCATAAACCTTCCCCACCTTGGTGCGCTCATCTCTGCACCACCGGAGTTGTTTGAATAAATTGGTATAAATGGATCTGATGCTCCCACCCAGGAACCTGCAAGTAATTCCGGAGTGTATCCTATAAACCAACCATCGGTATTGTCATTGGTCGTACCGGTTTTTCCGGCTTTTTCTGTAGGAATATTATAAGCGTTTAATCTCCGCCCTGTACCAAATTGTATCACGCCCTGCATCATTTTCACCATGGTATAAGCATCTCTGTCTGCTAATATCTGTTTGCTTTGAGCTAGGGGAAACTCATGTAAGAGGTTTCCATTTTTATCTTCAATTCGGGTCATAAAAACTACGTTAGTACTATAACCCCTGTTTGGAAACATACTATAAGCCTGCAACATCTGTAACATGGGAATCTCTGCAGCCCCCAAAGCAATAGAAGGATAATTGGGCAGTGTTACAGAAATACCACATTGATGCGCAAATTCTACCATTCTTCTTACACCTATGATTGAAATAAGTTTCCAGGCTGCACCATTTACTGACATAGCAAGGTTTTTGGCCAATGTGCCACCACCAAACGGAATGTATTTCCCATTAAGTGTAACGCCCCCACCCGGTATCTGGCTATCAGGACTATATCCTGCATCAGTTACTGCCAGTGTATACAATAAAGGTTTTATCGTAGAACCCACCTGTCGCATAGCCTGCGCATTATCAAATTTAAACCACCTGAAATCTGCACCTCCTATATAAGCCTTGATCTCACCAGATCTTGGGTCTATGGCTACAAAAGAAGTTTGGAGTAATTGTTTGTGGAATTTAATGGAATCAAGCGGAGTCATCACTGTATCCATTTCATGTTTGTCTTTGTCTGCCCAGCTAAATACTTTCATTTTTACCGGTACATTAAAAGACTTCCTGATTTCTTCTTCTGACTTTCCGGCCTCTGTCATATTCTTCCAGCGTTCAGAATACTTCATTGCTCTTCCCAGCACAGATTCTCTTCCTTTCCACAACCTGTCCTGCCTTGGTTTCAGGTAAGCATCGAGCTTCTTTTGCAAAACCGGGATGTGCTCATTTGTAGCAAACTCTGCATAAGCCTGCATTTTACTATCAATAGTGGTGTATATTTTCAACCCATCACGATAAAGATCATATGGCTCACCCGTACGGGGATTTGTATTGGCATCACACCATTTTTTCAATTCATCGGCTACAGCCCTTCTGTAATAAGGAGCAATACCCATGTCCTCATCTATTTTTCTATAATTGGTCACTAAAGGTTTTGCCTTGTATGTATCTGCCTCTGCTCTGGTTAGATATTGCTGTTTGGTATCCACCATTCTATCTATTACAGTATTACGCCTGTTTTTAGATTGCTCAGGTCTTGTTATTGGATTATAAATATATCCTTTAAGCATACCTATCAATACCGCAGCTTCTTCCAGCTTGAGGTCTTTGGGTTCTTTCTGAAAATACGTCCGGCTGGCATTACGAATACCATAAACATTTCCCCATGGTGCACGGTTTAGGTATAGTGTAATAATTTCTTCTTTGGTAAAATTTCTTTCAAGTTTTACAGATATAATCCACTCTTTTACTTTTTCTAATCCACGGGAAAATTTGTTGGAACGATTACCCTGCTTTAATATCATTTTAGAAAGCTGCTGAGTGATGGAACTACCACCTCCATCAGTTCCAAGTTTGAAAACAGCACGTGCTACAGCCTTTGGGTCTATACCGCTGTGGTCATAGAAATATTGATCTTCTGTCGCAATGAGTGCATGGATGACGTTATCAGAAATTTCAGCATATTTTATTTCACTACGGTTCTCAGCATAAAACTTACCCATCAAAATACCATCGGCGGTTATCACTTCACTGGCAAGGTCGGCCTCAGGATTTTCCAGTTCTTCAAGTGATGGCATTTTACCAAACACGCCGAAATTGGCCAAAGTAAATAATGCTACTACAGCAAGAAGGCCAATGAAAAATACCCGCCACAAAATTTTTACAGATCTCCGCATAAGAAAAATCTATTTATAGAAAATAGTTGAAAAAAAAGGGTTTAAAAGATATTGTTGTAATTAGTATTCAGTAATTCTTTGTAACCAGAGAGGTTTTTATTTTCTTTTAAAATCTCCAGGTTAGCGTCTGATATAATGTAAAAACTATATTTATTTGCCGGCAGCCAGGACATTTCGTTTGGCGCTGCTTTTTTTACTTTTTCATAATAAGTAAGTGCAGTAGGTGCATCATCAAAACTTCCTATCAGCAACAAAGATTGCTGAGCATCTATCGTATCCTTTGCGATTACAAGGCTGCGGGTGTAGAAACTTTCGTTGTTATAACGTCCTATTGCATTCTTTGCTTCGTTTACATAAACAGGATCTACCTTGTTCAACACCATGATCACTTTATGCTTCACATAAGGATCAAGCTGAAACGAGCCGCTTTTCATTTTTGGAGTAACTGCAGTAAGAGTGTCTTGTTTTATTACAGGTATGTCGTTGGTAATTACTTTGGTAACTACGGGAGGAGTAGGAACAGCTTTTGCTTGTTCTACTGGTTTTTGTCTATCATTTACCACGATCAATTTGTCTTCCTCTACTCTTGTAACTTCAAGTTCTGTCAGGTAGGCTTCTATCTCTGACCTTCTTCTAAGCACATCCACCATTGTTGCTGCTTTTTCTCTCAGCGGCGATTCCGGGTATAAGGTCTGGATATTTTGTAAAGCAGTAATAGCTGCACTATCATCCCGTTGCTTGATTTGATACACAGATTCTATATACAAAAGTTGTGGGCTCCAGTAGTTTGTTCCATAGACACTATCGGCAGATTTTTTTGCTGATATTGCTTCAGAGAAATTTCCCTCAACAAACATATTGTAGATATCAGCATATCTTTTAGTTACTACTTCGTTCTTCCTGTCTGGCTGCAGCAATCCCGGGTTTTGCACCATGGTTGCTTCTTTGCTACCTGCATATTTATTTGCCAGTGTATTCTTGTACTCATTTGCTTTTTGGTTGTTTCCCAGTTTGCCATAGCAGAAATATAAACCAAGGTAAGCCTGGGAGGCATCAGGGCGATTACTACCAAATCTCTTCAGGTATTCTTCGTATGTAATCGCAGCCTGTACATAATCCTGCAGACTATTTTGAAAGATCAATGCCAGTTCCAATAAACTTGTAGCTATTAGGTCATTGCTTATATCAACAGATTCTTTGCTCAATGGCAATTTACCCATCAATCCTTCAAAAGTATATGCAAGTTCTTTATTAGTAGAATCTACTGCTCCATTCAGTTTCACGCCGGGGTTTGGATCATTTGGATCTCCGAAACCACCACCCGGAGTTTGGGCCATTGCCCCCAAACCCGCGGCTTTTCTTCTCCAGTTGTCTACGTTCTCTCGTTTGCCCCATTTCTGCTTAAATTCATTAAAACCACGGCTGCGCTGTCCGCTGTTATAAAAATACCAGTCACCATTTTTATCCGTTGTAAAAAGATCTTGTGTGGGAATACCACCGCTATTTGGCAAAACGAAAGCACCGTTTGCCAATGTAACATCTTCATCTTTTAACCCCTGCTCTTTCCGGTATTTCCTGACCATTCTTTTCACCAGGGCATCTCTTTCCAGGGGAGACATAGCTGCTATTCTTTGTAAACTATCTTCCCTGTCAATGATATCCAGCTTTTCTACCACCAATGTAAGGTTCTCTTTTCTGTCAGTAAAATCATCTTCAAGTTCTGCTATTTCAGTAGGCGTATAAGTCAGGCTATCATAATAGCGGGCAGCATTTCTGTAATCTCTTTGCACATAGCTGATATTGGCCATTTGCAAATAACTTTTATTTTTATAGCCACCATTTTCCAACTGGTATGTAACACCTTTTGTATACATACCCAGGGCATTTGTGGTATCAGGTCTTTGTAAACTAAGCTGGGCTGCTGAGTAGAAAATAATATCCTGGTAGCCATCATACCTGTCTTTTCTGGCCATCTTTAAAAGACGTGCGATGGCATTATCCAATTCTTTCACATTGCCTGAGTTACGCATCATTTTGGCATCCATCAAGCTGGCATAAATTTCCATTACCGGGCTTACAGTGTGTTTTCCCGCCAATGCATAATATTTAGATGCTTCGTCGTATTGCCCATTCATCTCCAGCATCTGAGCCAGCAGGTACTCCCAGCGGCTCTTATCCTGCTTGTTATCAGCATTACTTAGGGCATTTTTAAGGTGCGTAGCTGCACTGTCATAATTATTTTGTGCGTAGAACCAGTAAGAGTTTATCTCTTCGATATCATTTTGTAGCCTCTTGGGCAGATTAGGGTCCTGGCGCAGGATATTTATCAATCCTGCTGCTTCGCCATAGTCTTTTTGCTCAATGTAAGTCCTGGTAAGCCATACCAATGCATCATTTCTGGTAGGCGGGAGAGATAATGTTTTTTGTAGAAAATTCTGCTTTTCCTTGTTGGCAATACTAATATTACCGTTACTGCTTTCATTGTTACCACCTACTACCCTGCCATATCCATCATCATCTTTTTTCCTTGGATATAAGTTGTAATTGATAAATTGAAAAGTAAGTGCAGCAGAATCAAGTTCGTTTTTTAAGAAATATGCTTTCCCGATCAGCAGGTACATATCATCTACCCAATCGCTGCGCAGGTCATGTAGGAGAACGCCTGCGGTAGCTTTATAAATTACTGAATCTAGTTCTGTAGCCTGGGCAGCAGTCCCTTCAAGTGAATATGGATAAAAACTGAGCAAGCGGCTGTAATCATCTTTGCTTGATTCTTTAGCTCTTGCCAGTACTGCATCTATTTTTTGATCTGCATTAAAATAGTAATTGTAGCGGGTGGTGTTGTTTTGCACAAAGCGGCGAAAAAAGTTGAATTTTTTTTCACCGGTTTTTTCAGATGCTAATTTCTTCTCTTCATATTGTTCAGGCTTTTTTTCGTCTCCAAACGGATTGAAGGTCCAGCCCGGTTGTTGGGCCAGCGTTATGGCTGAAAATAAAAAATAAAAAAAACTAAAGAAAGCTATATGCCTGCCGTATTTTCTCATGAACAATTGAACGGTTTTTAAAATAGGGTTAAATATCGCTTTTTTTTATGAATAGGCTTATGTAAATATAGAGCCTTAGCAAAATTTTATAGCTATTTCTCCTACTTTAATCCATTGATTTACATATCAGTTTTGCATTGCCACTGGGACAACTTAATTTTATGCAAATTTCTTTATGGCATTATTACAGGGGAACAATACACTAAAGCGGCTGAGAAGCCAATACAGGCTTGTAATTTTGAATGAAGACACTTATGAAGAAGTTGTAAAATTTAAACTTACCAGGACTAGTGTTTACGTACTTTTCAGCTCTGTTTTTGTTTTAATGATCAGCCTTACCGCAGCACTTATCATTTTGACTCCGCTTAAATATTATTTACCGGGTGTGGGTCTTGGTAATGCAAAAGAGATCAGGGAATACAAAGACCTTAAACTGAGGACAGATTCGATGGAGCAGGCGCTGAAATTACAGGACCAATATGTCAATAGTATCAAGAAAGTTTTACAAGGAAAAGTAACCACAATGGATACTACGAAACTAAAAATCAAGGTGCCCGATAATGACCCCACAAACTAATAAGTTTCCTGAGAAAAGCATACATTTTAATATAGCATCCCCATTGCATGAATGACAACAAAAGCCTGTTTAAATATGCAGGACTAGCTACCCAATTCTTTATTGTTATTGCAATTACAGTATTTGGCGGGATGAAAGCCGATAATCTTTTCGGATTTGCAAATCCTTTACTGGTTTGGATCTTACCTTTACTTATTATCATATATATTACCTGGAAAATAGTGCAGGATACAACTCCCAAAAAATAATAAATAATGAACAAGTCTTTTCGTTTTATACTTCCTGTATTACTTGTATTTGTATTACTGATTGCAGTATTGTTTATTTTCAGGAACCTGCTGGAAGAGAAAGGATTTGATTTTAATTTACTTCTGATTGCGAATATATTTTTGTTGCTTCTTCAACTCATTTCATTTGCCATGCAGCAAAAAGCCCTGACAAACAAGAATCCAAATGTATTTGTAAGAGCTATCATGGGAGGTATGCTTTTGAAGATGTTTGGCTGTGTAGCATTGGTGCTGATTTATACATTGATGAGTGGAGATGCTTTTAACAAACGCTCAGTTTTCCTTGCCATGCTATTGTACCTGGTATATCTTGGAGCAGAAGTAATTTCAATATCCCGTCTTAATAAGCAAAAAGATGGGTAAAGAAAAAATCCCTTTTTCTGAACTTATCCCTTATATCCCTGAGGGAAGTTTTGAACCGGTGATGGAATACATCTACCATTATAAAGTTCAACTAACTGTTACCCGTGAGCGGAAAACAATTTTGGGAAATTACCGGCACCCTTACTCCGGAAAAGGGCACCGCATCAGTGTAAACGCTAACTTAAATAAATATTCTTTCCTGATTACTTTGCTCCATGAATTGGGTCATTTATTTACCTGGGAAAAGTACAGGAATAAAGTGCAGGCACATGGGAGTGAGTGGAAAAAAGAATTTTCTCAAATCCTAACTTCCTTTATCAGCAAAGATATTTTTCCGCCCGATGTAGAAAAAGCCCTGGCCCGTAGTCTTCAAAATCCTGCTGCAAGCAGTTGTGGAGATGAACAGTTGCTGCGGGTATTGAAAAAATATGATTCGGCTACGTCAGGGTATATTTTTGTAGAAGAGGTAAAGGAGGGTGAAAGTTTTGAGCTGGCCGATGGCAGAGTTTTTACAAAAGGTGACAAGCTGCGCAAACGTATCAAGTGTAAAGAAATAAAATCCGGTAAATATTATCTGTTCAGCCCGGTATATGAAGTAAAACCTTTACCAGGCTAATCATTTGAGAAGATATTTCTTCGACGCTCAAAAACACTGTGTCTATTCTTTAACTTTTTTCTCATCAAAGCACGGAATATGCACATTTTAAATTATTTTAGCCGCAGAAAAAAAAATAAACAGACTTTTTGCAAACCCCTGCACATTATAGCGAAGAGGAGTTAATCTCCAAACTCAGGACTAGAGATCAGTCTGCATTTACCTACCTATATGATAATTATTCTTCCGCTCTAAATGGTATCATTTACAGGATGGTAGACAACGAACACCTGAGGGAAGACATCTTACAGGAGGCGTTTGTAAAGATCTGGAACAACTTCTCACAATACGATAGCAGTAAAGGACGACTGTTTACCTGGCTGGCAAACCTGACGAGGAATCTTACCATAGATACCCTACGCAGCAAGGGATATAAAAAACAACAGAAAATCCTCACTAATGAAAATTCCGTAGTTAATCACGAAGACAAGAATTTTTCTGCAAATCAGCATGACTCAATCGGCCTGAACAAAACGATTAATCAACTCAAACCCGAACAGCAGTTAGTTATTGATCTTGCATATTTCAACGGATATACACAGGATGAGATAGCCAAAGAAGTTGGTATTCCGTTGGGCACGGTGAAAACAAGAATGCGATCAGCTATAATCGCACTAAGAAAACTAATGGAAGCATAACAAAGTGAATAAAGAAGAAATCATATCATCAGGGCTTTTGGAAAGCTACGCAATGGGTACCACTTCGCATGAAGAGACCCTGCAGGTAGAATGGTGGGTAAAAACCTATCCCGAAGTGCAATTAGAATTGGCCGAAATAGAACTGGCCATGGAAAAATATGCGATCCAAAACGCCGTAGCTCCAGCCGCCAGCGTAAAGGACAAAATTCTTTCTTCAATAAATACAACAGCTACTGCAGAAAAAACTGAAACCCCGGTGCGTGAACTTTCCGGTTTTGTTGCTCCTGTAAGAAGGATTTTTAGCCCCTGGAAAATTCTTGCTGCTGCCTCTGTTATCTTACTTATTGGAAGTGCTATTCTTAATGTGCTGTATTATAACAAATACCAGGCCGCACAAACAGCAGCTACCAATACAAAAGAGGAACTACTGGCTAAAAATGAGCAACTGGAGGAAATGAACAAGGGCATAAGTGTTGTAAAAAATAAATACAGTGTTCCAGTTGCACTCAACGGATTGGAAGCTGCTCCCGATGCTGCGGCTAAGATCTTCTGGATGAAAAATACAGGTGACGTGTACATAGAATCAAGCAATTTGCCTGAAGCACCGGAAGGTATGCAATACCAACTTTGGGGTATTGTAGATGGTAAACCTGTAGATGGTGGCATGATCATACAATCAAAATCAGGCGACACCTACAATATACAAAAGATGAAAAATTTTGGTCATGCGGAAGCATTTGCAGTGACATTGGAAACTATAGGTGGCCATGAGCAACCGGAAGGAACTATGTTTGTTCTGGGAAAAATGTAACAACCTCATATTATTAAAACAGAAACCCTTTTGAAAATTCAAAAGGGTTTTTTATTTGGTCCATTTGATAATCTTTTCCGATATATTTTAAGAAGCAGAGTACTTTTTTTAATCAACAGGAGTTTGATTTAATAGTCTTTCTTATTCGAAAAAATAAAGATTTACTTAAGTTGGAATAAATAGATTGCTGGAATAAAATCTTATTCGGAAAAAAATTCCAACACAAAACTTTAAAAATTATAGCAAAGGAAAATTCTAAGAAAAAAAAGGAAAGGAGATAATAATTGTACCCGGGATGGGAATTGAACCCACACTCGCATTACTGCGAACAGGATTTTAAGTCCTGCGTGTCTACCAGTTCCACCACCCGGGTAAACAATCTTAAGAAAAGAACAAGCAGTATATTTTTAGAAAATACCTGCACAAATATGATTCAAAAAAAAACCCGAACGAGTCGGGGATTTTTGTGAGCGGAAGACCGGGCTCGAACCGGCCACCCCGACCTTGGCAAGGTCGTGCTCTACCAAATGAGCTACTTCCGCTAATAGTAAAAAGAACTACCCCTTTTTTTTGGGATGGCAAAAATAAGGTTTGCATTGAAATAAAAAAAAGATTTTTTTATTTGTACGTCGGATTGTACAATGTATTCTCCGGAACATTTACTTCTGGCTTGCCTTTATACCTGTGTGTGTACATGTTATAGCAGCCTCCAAATATAAGCGCCAACACCAGGAACACCTGGCACAACCAAATAAAACGGGAAGAAGAAACCCAGTTATGTGCGAAATCTTTGTCTTTGTCTTCTAAAATCTGCTCTTGCATATCATTTTCTTTTGCTGCTGCAAAAATAAGGTCTTCGCATCATAAAAAAATAATTATGATTGTACAATTTCTGAAAAGCGATTTCTCTTTTTAATAAAGTGATCCCAAATGATCAATCCCTTATATCTACCGGCAAGTTTGGAAGGCGCAATCTTTTTGTACCCATTTATTTTTTTTCCTGAAAAACACCAACTGGTAAAATGAACATGTGCTTTTGCTATAGCCACATAATGATTTGGTTTTCCTCCCAACAATTCACGCCAGGCAGATACGACATCGAGCATGATTCGCAAAGGAATTATGTAGAGTTTATTGATGCCGGGTAAATTCTTTGCCAGCATGATCAGGTTGTTGCGATAATTCAAATAGGTTTTCCTGCTATTAGATTTAGGTAAAGTTCCACCTCCTACGTGATATACTACGGAGGCAGGCTGCACATAAACCTGGTAACCGGCATTCTGAAGCCTCCAGCAAAAATCTATTTCTTCCTGGTGTGCAAAAAAGTATTCATCAAGCCCACCTAACTTTTTGTAAATTTCTGATCTTACCACCATAGCAGCACCGCTTGCCCAAAAACATGGACGGGCATCATCGTACTGCCCCTTATCAGTTTCGCACACTTCGAACAACCTGCCCCTGGCAAATGGATACCCTGCAAAGTCTATCCAACCACCGGAAGCACCTGCATACTCAAATGTTGTATTGTGGGCATATTGTAGGATCTTAGGTTGGCAAGCAGCAATTGTTGTATCCTTTTCCATCAGGGATATTATTGGTTCCAGCCAGCCGGCGCTTACTTCCACATCGCTGTTTAGCAGTACAAAATATTCTGCTTTTACTTTTTCCAGTACAAGATTATATCCCCGTGCAAAACCCTCGTTTTTTTCATTGCAGATGATTTGTACATCCGGATAATTTTTACGAACAAATTGAACACTGTCATCAGTTGATGCATTGTCACCAACAATTACCTGTACATTCCCATAGGTGGTATTCAATACGGATGGAAGAAATTTTTCCAGGAAGCGCAGGCCATTCCAATTAAGAATCACCACAGCTACAGAAGGCAAGCCAGCATCTGCAAATGAATTTATATTTTTTTCTGAATCCCTGTTCATCTCCTGCAAAATAAAGGACTATCCGGCTTTGTTCGCTAATTAATATAATGGATGGGTAGTTTCAAATAAAATTTATCATCAATCCAATTCTGGAATTGTAACAAGGTTTTAATTTCAGACAGCTTTATTTGCTTAATTTTAAAATATGTTTTCAAGCCTAATAAACTGGCGCAGCATATTGGCATTTATAGCCATACTCATTGTTGTTGCCAGTATTTTTCTCTCACAGTTCCTGAGTAAAAAAATTGCTTCTGAAGAAAAGCAAAAAATAGAGCAATGGGTAGAGGCTGTGAAAGAATTAAGTAACATCAACAGCACTCCGGGCATCCTGGTAAGCAAAGTTATCACCGAAAACCGTGCAGATATTCCAATGATAGCGGTTACAGAAAAGGACAGCATTTTGGACCATAGCAGCCTGGATAGCTTTAGGATAGCAAATGACAAAAATTACCTGGCAGAAAAACTACAGGAGTTCAAAAGTAAAAATGCACCCATCATCTGGAAAAATCCATTAAACGAAAAAGAGATCAACAAGGTTTATTATGGAGATTCTGACCTGCTGAAACAGATAAAATATTTTCCAATCGTTCAGCTTGTGGTAGTGGCTTTCTTCATTATAATTATTTTATATGCAGTTTCTGTAAGGAACAGAAGTACCCAAAACCAGGTATGGGCAGGTATGGCCAAAGAAACGGCGCATCAGTTGGGCACCCCTATTTCTTCGCTGCAGGGTTGGGTAGAAATGCTGAAAGAGGATGACAAAACAAAAAAGATAGGCAATGAGATCAGTAAAGACGTGGACAGGCTAATGCTTGTGAGCGACCGGTTCGGAAAAATTGGCAGCATACCTCAGCTGGAAGAAACTTTGCTCAAGCCGCAGATACAAAGTATGATGGATTACATTAAAAGAAGGGCTCCGAATTCTGTAAGCTTTGAGCTAATGGCACCGGAAGATGCCAGTGCTGCTATTAATCCACCACTATTTGATTGGGTCATTGAGAATTTATTGAAAAATGCGTTGGACGCTATGGATGGAAAAGGTGCTATTAAAGTGACTATAGCCAATGAAACTGCCGCTGTGGTTGTAGACGTAAAGGATTCGGGAAAAGGTATATCCCGTAACAATGTAAAAAAAGTTTTCAAACCAGGCTTTACCACCAAGAAGCGTGGCTGGGGGCTGGGGCTATCACTTAGTCAGCGAATCATCAATCAATATCATAAAGGAGAATTATTTGTGAAGCAATCTGATCCGGTAAACGGCACTACATTCCGTATTATTTTAAAAAGATAAAGGATTGTTGCAGCTGAATAAATTAGTTTTTATCAAAAACATTTACATTTGCAACCTTTACCAAAAATGCGGCGATGGCGAAATTGGTAGACGCACTACCTTGAGGTGGTAGCGCCCATACAAACGGGTGTGTCAGTTCGAATCTGATTCGCCGCACAGGAATAAAAAACTCCAATTACTTAGTGATCTGGAGTTTTTTTTATGCGCTGATTTTAGGGCAGATTATTTTTTATATTTACTGAGAAACATTAAAAGAAATACATTTTATGGCAAATAATATTACATGCCCTAATTGCAATAGCATTTTTGACTCCGGCACTGTACTGGCGGCGGAACTGCAAAAGAAACTGCAGGCAGAAATGACGGAGAAACTACATGCGCAGTACAAAAAAATAGAACAAGAAAAAGAACAGCTGCAAAAGAAAGAAGAGGAACTGGAGGAGAAAAGAAAAAATGCCAATGAGCTTTTTGCAGAAAAACTTACATCAGAAAAGAAAAAAATGGCTGCTGCTGCTGAATTAGAAAAGGAAAAACTGCAAATAGAACTGCAGGAGGCGCTGCGCAAAAGCATTTCAGGAGATTATGAAAATAAAATGAAAATGCTTCAACAAGCGAATGCAGATAGCGAAGAAAAGCTAAAACTCTCCCGCCAAAAAGAATTGGAATTTTTACAGAAAGAACAAAAATTGAAGGATAGAGAAGAAGAGATGGAACTCAGTTTGCAGCAAAAATTATTGCAGCAAAGAGAAATTGTGCAGGCCGAAATACAAAAAAGGGAGCAGGATAAAAATGAACAGAAGGATATGCAGTTTAAAATGATCCTGCAGGAAAAAGAAAAGCAAATGGAGGATCAAAAGAAATTAATTGAAGAGATGAAACGCAAGGCAGAACAAGGAAGCATGCAGCTACAGGGAGAAGGTGCAGAACTTATCCTGGAGAAATTGCTCAGGGAAAATTATCCTTACGACGTTGTGGAGGAAATAAAAAAAGGACAGGAAGGAGGCGATTGTATTTTATCTGTAAGGAATTTTAAGGGTGCAGAATGTGGGAAAATATTGTTTGAAAGTAAGCGGGCTAAGGCTTTCGGCAAAGACTGGATATCAAAATTAAAAACCGACATGCGCAATTGTGGAGCGAATGTGGCCATCCTGGTTACAGAAGTTTTACCCAGAGAAATGCAAAGGTTTGGAGAAAAAGAAGGCGTTTGGATATGTAATTTTAATGAAGTGGAAAGTGTGAGTGCCATTCTGCGTAGTGGAATCCTTAAATTATATGATGCACAAAGGAACCAGGAAGGCAAGGCTGATAAAATGCAGCTACTCTATGATTTCCTGACCGGCATAGAGTTTCGTGGTCAGGTAGAGGCTATTGCTGAGGGTTTTCTATGCATGAAAACTGCCATTACCAAAGAAAAAATGCAGATGGAAAAGATCTGGAAAGAAAGAGAAAAACAATTAGAAAAAGTGCTGATCAATACAATGGGCATGCATGGCTCCATAAAAGGAATTGCAGGTGCGTCTGTAGCAGATATAGCATTGCTTGGAGAAGGAGATGAAGAGAGCGAGGTTACGTTTTGAGGAGAGATTTATTTTCAATTTATTTCCTGTTCCTGAATGCCCCAAATTTTTATGATTCAAAAAAATCAAATAAATATTTGTCATCATAAATGACTTCAAACTTGTCCAACATATTTAGGTACTCATACTTGAAGCTAAGGTTCTTATGATGTGCTTCCTGATTCAGGATATACTTAATTAAAACATCCCGTTGACTTCTTGAATAGGAAAATGCACCGAAGCCTTCCTGCCAGTTAAATTTTGATTTTAAAAAATCATTTTCATTAGTCCACTTGCTGCTGCTCGATTTGATAGTACGCATCATATCTGAAATGGAGATAGATACCGGCATTCCAAATAAAGCGTGTACATGATCCTGCCAACCTCCTACAGCCAATGAAGTACCACCATTTTCTTTGATAATACCTGCTATATATTGGTGCAATTGATCTCGCCAGGTTTTTGTAATAAAACTCTGCCTGTTCTTTACTGAAAAAACAGCCTGAATAGTGATTTGGGAATAGGTATTAGCCATGATTTATAATTATTTGCAATTCAAGTTAAGGAATTCTCTGAAATGGACTGCTATAGGTATTAATACATTGCTTAAAAAATGTCGCCCATACAGGGCTGGGTAAAAACGGTTCTCTTTTTCTACCATAATATCGCTCCTACGGAGCTTGAAACAATGAAATTGATTTAATTAAAAATAAAATTTTCCGACATGAAGTTTAGAATTATAATTGATAGGAATATCTACTTGAAAGGATTTGATGTTTAAGTTTTAAGTAAAACTTCTTAAATGTATCGCTAGCGTCGCATTAATTCATTAATCAATTATTAAGTTTTTGTATTAGATTTTCAGAACTGGCATTTTGCATTTACCAGCTCCGTAGGAGCGACATTTTGGTAGCATTATTTACAGTGCCTTCAACAAAGCTCCGTAGGAGCGACATTTTTTTCTTCAGAAAGATTTCACCCCTGCACCCAAACCACAACCATTTCTTCAATAAAAAATCCATTTGCAACAATTGTTTTCTTTTCCTCTTTATCTATGGTACATTCAATGGAATAACGATCTTCGTTTTGGTAGATTGATTCTATGTGTAAATGCTTATTAAAATCTATTCCGGCCTGGCCGAGCCATTTAAATAATGCTTCTTTTATACTCCAACCTAGTGTAAAAGCATGCAATGGATCAGGTAAATGATGCAGTAATATTTCTCTCTCTTTTTCCGTCAGGAATTTGTGTACTATATCTGTGATCTTGGGTTTAAAGGTTTCAATATCTAACCCAACCCTTATCTCACTACTCAAAATAGCAGCAGCGAAATCACCACAATGGGAAATAGAAAACTCATGTGCTGTATCTCTTAAATAAGGCTTCTGGCGCTGTTCCTGGATGATTTTACTAACCGGCATTTCCGGATCGAGCATTTGCAAAACATATCTTCCGGCAAGGTGCTGAAGCCTCTTATGCGGATGGGCAATTTCAGTTTTCAATCTGACCTTTTCCAGGAAAAAACTTTCCGGCTCTTCTATGCACCATATTGCCACCGTGGATTGTTCGTTGATATTTTCTTTGTAAAGCAGTGACATTTTCCTTTTATATACAATAGTTTTGCGAGGGCAAAAATAAGCCAACACATTTCAACAAAACCAATCTAACTCATATGATCTTAAGTGATTCAAGAATATTGGAAGAAATAGACAAGGGTACCATCAAGATTATCCCATATGATACTGAGTGTCTTGGAAGCAACAGTTACGACGTTCATCTCGGCCCTACATTGGCCACTTATGTGGATGAAGAACTTGATGCAAAAAAACATAATACAATAACCCATTTCGACATCCCTGAAGAAGGTTTTTTGCTTTTGCCACAACATTTTTACCTGGGAGTTACAGAAGAATATACTGAAACCCATGCACATGTTCCATTCCTGGAAGGCAAAAGCAGTACCGGCAGATTAGGTATAGATATTCATGCTACTGCAGGGAAAGGAGATGTCGGTTTCTGTGGCAACTGGACGCTGGAAATTTCTGTAAAACAACCGGTGAGAATTTATAAAGGAATGCCGATTGGGCAATTAATATATTTCCCGGTAGAAGGAGAAATAAACGTGAAATACAACGAAAAGAAAAATGCCAAATACAGCGGTCAACCAAACAAGCCTGTAGAAAGCATGATGTGGAAGAACAAATTCTAACAGCTGCAAACTCACAAAAAATCTGAGCATGAAATTTATTAAAACAATTGCTGTTATCATAGCAACAACAGCATTGATACAAACAGCCACTGCTCAATCACAAGCAGATAGCCTGCTCAATTTTATTAAGAACAATAAAACCCGGAGCAGTATTTTTCTTCAACTGAATGACAGTACAATAGCGGCAGTGAATGAAAATAAACTGATGCCACTTGCAAGTACAGTGAAGATTATGGTGGCCATTGAATTTGCCAAACAGGCTGGAAGCAATATTATAGATCAAAACTCCCTGGTGCCCCTGGCAGAATTAGATTATTACTATTTACCAAACACAGATGGAGGTGCTCATCCTGCCTGGCTTGCAGCAGAAAAAAAAGCCGGACACATAAACAACGATAGCATCAGTCTCATAAATGTAGCAAGGGGAATGATGATGTATAGCAGTAATGCAAATACTGAATACCTGATGGATCTTCTGGGGCTGGATAATGTAAAAAATAACATACAGCTGTTGGGCATAAAACAACATACTGCCATTTTCCCTTTGGTTGCTTCTCTTTTTGTATACCAGAATCCAAAAAAATTAAATGAAGAAAAATTGCTGAAAAGCATCAAGCGCCTGGATGACGAAACTTACAGCCGTTACATTTACGATATTCACAAAGCCTTAAAATATAGCGAAACAGTAAAACAGAAATTTCGTCCGGAAGACCTTACCAATAATATGCAGCAGGTTTGGAGTAGCAGGCTGCCGGCATCGACAACAAGGGAATATGTGCGGATTGGAAAAGTGCTGAACAACCGAAAATTTTTCAGCCCTGAATCTTATATGATCCTTTCAAAAGTAATGGAAACCATCATGGAAAATCCTGCAAACAAGGATTGGCTGAAGCACTCTGGAATGAAAGGTGGAAGCACACCCTGGGTACTGACTAAAACCCTTTATGCAACAACACAAAAAGATGAGAAAATAGAAATGGCTTATTTCTTTAACGGATTAACTGTTCCGGAAAATGAAATGCTCCAACGATGGATGAACGGCTTCGAATACCAGGTTTTATCCAATGAAAATTTCAGGAAAAAGCTGGGAGCAACTCTAAAATAATTTTATCAGATAGATTTAGCTCTCGTTCTCTGCAAGTGCATCTTTGATCTTTCCCATAAGATCTGTCTCCAGCATTTTGGAAGCTGTTCTTATCATATTTGCAAAAGCTTCACTACCTGAAATGCCATGGCCGATAATTACGGGTTGCGATACACCGAGAACAGGCACTCCACCATATATCTCAAAATTGAAGCGATTAAAATGTTCATCATTTATATTCCTTCTTTTAGAAATATCGTAAATACTTTCTGCAAGTTTTAGCACAACATTCCCTGTGAAACCGTCACAAACCATTACATCAGCTTTATCCGTGAGGATATCTCTCCCCTCTATATTTCCGATAAAATTGATCTGATTATTTTCTTTTAATAAAGGATAGGAAGCCTGGACAAGTAAATTTCCTTTTCCTTCTTCTTGTCCTATGTTTACCAGCCCAGTTTTAGGATCAGTAATCTGTAAAATATGACGGGCAAATAATGAACCAAGTACTGCGAACTGGTTTAAGTTTTCGGGTTTGGAATCTGCATTCAGCCCTACATCTACCAGCAAGGCAAGTTTGCCGCTTTCCTGCGGCATATAAGCTCCGATTGTGGGCCGGATTACACCAGGTATTGCCTTTATGGTAAACAATGCGCCAACCATCATAGCCCCGGTATTTCCTGCACTTATGAAAGCCTGTGCCTCGCCGGTACTTAATGCCTGGAACCCAAGTGAAATACTGGAATCAGGTTTTTGTTTTAATGCTTTTGTGGGATGCTCATGCATTCCGATTATTTCGGAGGCATGTTTAATAGTGTAGGCGTCATGATCTATTGTCTCTTTTTGCAGCAGTTCTTTAAGTTGTTCTTCATCGCCAATGAGTAGCAAATGCGCCGGTGAAGCGGATTCCCTGAGATATGTAGCTACTCCTTTTACAGCTTGTTGGGGAGCATAATCTCCACCCATCATATCAAGGGCTATCAGGTTCATAAAGAAATTTTAGGTAAAAATAAAAAATTCCAAAACACAGATACATAGTTGTGCCTGCATTTTGGAATCTACAATATTTTAGCCAAATTAATTGGCTCTAAGCGGAGCAATTTCTGATACAACTTTTCCTTTATAGTAAAGTTTTCCTTCGCTTACATGGGCACGATGGCGTACATGTGTAGCGCCAGTTACGCTATCCACGCTAAGGGTTGGTGCAGTTGCCTTATAGTGCGTTCTTCTTTTTGCACTTCTTTGCTGACTATGACGCCTTTTCGGATTTGGCATGAGTTTTTAGTTTTTAATTGTTGTTATTTATTTATTGGTTTGTTCTTACAACAAGTGCCAATTAGTTTTCTTTAAATTTATCCAGGCCTTTCCAGAGGTTATTTGCATTCCCTTCATTTAACCTGGCCATATCACTTAGCTTTTTCAACACTTCATTGTTGCATTGAGGGCCGCCCATTTCCTCAGGGCTACACATACGTTGCGTAGGAACACTGAGCAAAGCGAATTCATACAACCAATCACTTACGTCGAGATGACTATCTGTTCTTTTTATATAAAAGATATCAGGATCTTCTTCCTGTAAATTCATTTTTTCAGGATCATCTACCAGTTTCACTATAATCTTGAATTCATCCCAAAGCTCTATCCTAAGGGGATTCCCGCATTTATCACATGTGACTTCTGCGTTTCCTCCCACATCAAACTTCAGGATCAGGAAACCTTTATGTTTTTCAAGGGTGAGTTTTACATTTGCTGTAGCATTTGCAAAATCAAGCGCCCCTTTTTCTACAAAGAACTTATCGTCTAATTCGTAATCAAACTGATGGTTTCCTTCCTTTAATCCAACAAAAGCAATACTAAAAACATGTCGGTTAATCACTATCTCCAGTTTAAAGGAGGGCAAAGGTAAAGGATTAAAGCTAGAAAAGACAAGATTTTTAAAGATATTTGTCTATCCTCCGTTCAATTAGCTCAAAAATAAAGAATAAGTGACAGCAAGGGTTTTTAAAAGAAGAATTGTATTACTGATCATACTGTTGTTTATCAGCGTATTTATTCACTTTTATGCAGAAAATGAGCACCGCGTAGAAGCTGATTATTCCCGTGGGTTATATTTATACATTTCCTCATTTTTAAGGTATGTTTTTGGATGGCTTCCATTTAGCTTTGGAGATATTCTTTACGCAGCAATATCCTTATGGCTGTTGGTCAAATTATTCAGGTTTATTTTCTTTCTTTTTAGTAAAGAAAAAAGACAAGGGATTAGAAAAAATTTCGGGAATGGCATTTACAAAATCCTCCTGGGATTACTTTTGATTTATATCATTTTTAATCTCTTCTGGGGTATAAATTATAACCGGGAGGGAATAGCCAGGCAACTGGAATTAGACACTTCAAATTATTCAAAGGAAGACCTTATAAATGTAAATGCAGTTTTACTGGATCTTTTGAATGATGATAAAAAAACGCTGATTAGAGAAAATAAATCCCATGAAGGGTTTGCTTACATAAAATCAGAAGTAAAAAAAAGTTATGAAGAAGCATCTAAAAAATTTCCACTTCCAGCATATAAGCCAGCTTCTTTAAAACCCAGTCTTTGGGGATGGGTTGGAAATTCTGCAGGGTTTACAGGTTATTACAATCCATTCACCGGGGAAGCCCAGGCAAACAGCACTATCCCTTATTTTGAACAACCTTTTACAGCATGTCATGAAGTAGCGCATCAATTGGGATACGCCAAAGAGATGGAAGCAAATTTTGTAGGTTTCCTGGCGGCTATCAACAGTAAAGACGTGTTCTTTCATTATTCTGCTCATATGGATATGTTTTTGTACACAAACAGGAACCTGTTCAGGCTTGATTCTGCAGCAGCAAAAAGAAATGCAGACTTATTAATTCCTGCAGTAAAAAAAGATTTACAGGAAAGAAGAGATTTCAGCCTTAGACACAGAAGTTTTCTACAACCTATATTCCTGTTTGTATATGAAAAATACCTGAAGAGCAACCAGCAACCACAGGGTCTCCTAAGCTATGATGAAGTGACAGGATTTATTATTGCGTACTACAAAAAGTACCGGAAATTATAACCCATAAAATAACCAGTATGAAACCAATATTTAAATTTCTTATTTCAGTTTTTATCCCTTTAGTAGTGGGTTTGACCAGTGGGTTTTTCACTTCCTCAAATGTAAATGGATGGTTTACTACAATAAATAAACCTTCATTTAATCCACCAAATTGGTTGTTTGCACCGGTTTGGACCACCCTTTACATCATGATGGGTATTGCTTTATTCCTGGTATGGAATTCCAATTCTGTGAAAAGTAAAAAGACTGCCATCATTCTTTTTAGTACACAATTGCTGCTTAACTTTTTATGGTCATTTATTTTCTTTTCGCAGCATAATATTGGTTTGGCTTTGGTGGAAATAGTATTGTTGTGGATTTCTATATTGCTAACCATATTTGCTTTTGCAAAGTTTTCTACAGCAGCAAGCTGGCTATTGGTTCCTTATATCTGTTGGGTAAGTTTTGCTACCTTACTAAATTATAGCATCTGGCAATTGAATTGATGATTTTCATTTCTTACCAGCCTCAGCGGACCTTGCCTGTCCTTTAGCAGAAAGGCTGAAAACTTCGGTACGGGACAGGGTTTTAATAAAATCTGTTTTTCGAAAACGCAAAGCACTCCAGTCTTCGTCTATGGCTACTATTCTTACCGGTTCCAGGTCATGTTCGCCAAGGCTTTTCCAGCCATTATCCCGGTTGAATTCACAGGTATATTTTTTTGAAGTTCCTTTTGGATTACGGATGCACTTTTTTACAGGATCAGGAGATAATTTCTTGCTGACTTTACAGATCGGGTCTTCTATCTCTTTTCGTTTGGTCACAAAGACCATTACAAAATCTATAGCATTTATTTCAGCAACACTTCTGATTATTTTTGCCTCACCGGACATCAGTTCCAATTCTTCACTAAATGATTCAGGTGCATTGATCACAAGGATTTTCTCCTGTCCTTTATAATTTAATTTTTTTGAAGAGTCCTGTTACTACTTTTTCTTTTTGGTACGCATTTGTTGCTTCACAAATGTATTAGAAAGAGAAATGATTTTTTTAAGGTCTTTATAAGAGATAGCATCGCTCAGGAACCAACTCTCATAACCTGATGGAGGAAGATAAACCCCATGATCGAGCATGAAGTGAAAATATTTATTAAACAAAGGTAGGTCGCTTGCTGCGGCAGTAGCAAAATCCGTCACCGGTTCTTTGCTGAAATGCACGCTGATCATAGATCCCACGCTGTTAATGGTAAAAGGTTGGCCTGATTTGCCAAAAGCTTTTTGCAAGCCTTCTTTTAAAAATTTCGTTTTTTCCTCCAGGTTTTTATAAATCCCCGGATTCGTTTTTAATGTTTTTAAAGTTTGATAACCAGCCATCATAGCAATTGGATTTCCGCTTAATGTTCCGGCCTGGTAGACGTTACCTAAGGGCGCAACATGCTCCATGATCTCACGCTTACCACCAAAAGCACCAACCGGCATTCCCCCACCTATTACTTTCCCATATGTGACCAGGTCTGCATCTACATGATAAAGTTCCTGCACACCACCGGGAGCCAACCTGAATCCTGTCATTACTTCATCAAATATGAGGACAATATTTTCTTCTGTACAGATAGCCCTGAGGTCTTTAAGAAAGTTTTCTTTTGGTAAAACACAACCCATATTTCCTGCAACAGGCTCCAGGATAATGGCTGCAATTAATCCCCTGTGCTCTGCTACCAAATGCTTTACTGCTTCAATATTATTGTAGGGTGCAGATAAAGTATCGATGCTTACTCCTTCCGGAACGCCGGGAACTTTTTGAATATTTAAGGTAGCCACACCACTCCCTGCATTGACCAAAAATGCATCTGCATGTCCATGATAATTCCCTTCAAACTTGATGAACTTATTCTTACCTGTATAACCCCTTGCCAAACGCAATGCACTCATACATGCTTCTGTACCACTGCTCACCATCCGCACCAGGTCTACATTTGGGCACATTGACTTAATCAATTCTGCCATTTCTATTTCCAATAAAGTAGGTGCACCGTAAGAAGTAGAATCTTTTAATTTTTTCTCTACAGCTTTTATTACCGGCTTATAAGCATGCCCAAGAATCATCGGTCCCCAACTTGCTATCATGTCGATGTACTTATTTCCATCTTCATCATACAAATAAGCACCTTTCGCTTTTTTAATGAATACTGGTTCTCCACCAACAGATTTAAAAGCCCGTACCGGGGAATTCACCCCACCGGGAATAGAAGATTTTGCTCTTGCAAATAACTTTTTATTAATAATATTTTTCATTTTTTAGAGTACTTAGTATTTAGTAATTAGTATTTAGTACTAAGTATTTAGTACTAAGTATTTAGTACTTAGTACTTAGTACTTAGATAAAACTCCCACCTAATTTAAAATTTCTTGTTTGATGAATGGCTTGAGAACCAATTCGAAACAACAAACAATTTTCAACGATTCAACAACACTAAACAATTCTCAACCAACTTTTCAAACTCTCAACTCTTCCAACTCTTCAACCTCCATTCAACAGCCTCGCAGCATCTTTCGCAAAATACGTAGCAATGACATCTGCACCAGCTCTCTTCATGGAAGTAAGTGTTTCCAGGACAGCATTATTTTCATTCAGCCACCCATTAGCAGCAGCAGCTTTTATCATAGCATATTCGCCGCTGACATTATACACAGCCACGGGCACATGCACAGCATTTTTAATGTCCCGTACAATATCAAGGTAAGGTAAGCCCGGTTTAACCATCACAATATCTGCACCTTCAGAAACATCCTGCAGCGTTTCTGCAATTGCCTCATTCCTGTTTGCAAAATTCATCTGGTAAGTTTTTTTATCACCAAAACCGGGGGCGCTATCCAACGCATCACGGAATGGTCCATAAAAACAAGAAGCATATTTTGCGCTATAACTCATGATGCCTGTCTCCCTGAAATTATTTTCTTCAAGGCCGGCACGAATGGCAGCAGTTCTTCCATCCATCATATCACTTGGTGCCACCATATCAGATCCGGCAACAGCATGACTAACACTCATTTTTACTAATGCTTCTACAGTTTCATCATTTAAAATCTTTCCATTTTCCACAATTCCATCATGACCATGAATACTATATGGATCTAGTGCTACATCCGTCATCACATAGATTTCCGGCACTGCATCTTTTATAGCTTTTACAGTTCTTTGCATCAAACCATCCGGGTTCCATGCTTCCTTCCCGGTATTGTCCTTTAATGCATCTTCGCATTTTACAAACAGTAGTACAGAACGAACACCAAGCGACCACAATTCTTTTACTTCTGTTACAGTCTGCTCAATGCTACACCGAAAATAACCCGGCATAGAACTTATTTCTGTTTTTATATCTTTTCCATCTTCTAGAAAAAGCGGTGCAATAAAATCAGCAGGGGTAAGAATTGTTTCAGCCATCATTGCCCTGATAGCCGGTGTAGTCCTTAGTGACCTGTATCTTTTTGATAAATGCATATTTTTTATTTAGCAGGTATTAACTGATTTTGCCCAGGCTTCGTTGTCGCTTTTTTCGTCAATATTTAACCAGTCTTTTGGTTGAAATAAAACTTTGATCAGTTTTTCTTCTTCAGAGTTTTTTTCCGGGTGATGATCATATTCAAAACGAACTGTAGGCGGCAGGCTCATGAGAATACTTTCAGTTCTTCCGTTAGTTTTCAGTCCGAAGATTGTCCCACGATCGTGTAATAAATTAAACTCAACATACCGGCCACGCCTGATTTCCTGCCATGTTTTTTGGCCAGGTGTAAATGAAAAATCTTTTCTTTTATTTACAATCGGAATATAGGAAAGTAAGAATGATTCTGCACAATTTTTTGCCAGTTCCATCCAAAAGGAAGCATTTTTTCCTTCGGTTTCATTTTTATGGTCGTAAAAAATTCCACCAATACCACGTCGTTCATTTCCCCTGTGTGTATTTACAAAATAATTGTCGCAGGTGGTTTTAAAAGCCGGATAAAATTCCGAATCTGAAAGATCACATGCCTGCTTGTGTTGCAGGTGAAAATTGATTGCATCTTCTTCAAAAAGATAATACGGCGTCAGGTCTGTGCCACCGCCAAACCATCTGTCAGCAAGGCTTCCGTCACTATTGTACAACTCAAACATCCTGTAATTCAAATGTATGGTAGGCACCATAGGATTCCCCGGATGGAGCACAAGACTAATTCCAGATGCCCACCATTCTGCTGCATCAATACCCAGTTGTTGGCGCATCATGTCTGTTACTTCACCATACACAACAGAAGTATTTACGCCACCTTTTTCAAAAACATTTCCATTGGTAATAATTCTCGTATCACCGCCGCCACCACCTGCCCTGACCCACTTATCGCTTTCAAACTTCCCCTTACCATCTTCTGCTTCCAAAGCATCACATAGCTTATCCTGCATGCCATGAATGAATTTTATCCAGGCATTTTTGATGGTGTTTATATTTGAAGAATCCTGTTCCATAATCTTTAAAAGTAAATTAATCAGCAGCTACACCAAATTCTTTTACTGCCTCTACAAAAGCCTTTGCATGAGGTACCGGTACATGTGGCATAATGCCATGACCAAGATTGGCTACATATTTTTGTGTACCAAATCCATCGATCATTTCTTTCACCGCTTTTCTTATTTCAGGAATTGGCGCCAATAATTTTGAGGGATCAAAGTTCCCCTGCAAGGTTATATTATTGCCTGTGAACTGACGGGCTGTTTTTGGTGAAATACACCAATCTACACCCAGGGCGGAAGCACTGCTTTTGCTGAGTTCTTCCAATGCATACCAACTTCCTTTGGCAAATAAAATAACCGGTGCTACCTCTGCCAATGCATCTGATATTTGTAACAAATAGGGTTGTGCAAAGGTTTTAAAATCAGCCGGACTAAGGCTTCCGCTCCAGCTATCAAAAACCTGGACAGCATCGGCGCCTGCAACTACCTGTGCTTTTAAATATTCAATCGTAGCATCTGTAATTTTTTGTAATAAACGCTGAGCGAGTTCCGGTTCAGTGTAAATGAATTGCTTTGCTTTATCCCAGGTCTTACTTCCTTTTCCTTCTACCATGTAACACAGGATGGTCCAGGGTGCTCCCGCAAATCCAATTAATGGAACCCTGCCTGCCAGACCTTCTTTTGTACACTGCAAAGCTTTCATTACATAATCCAATCGATCGGCTGCTCCTTCTGTCACCAGGGCTTCCACGTCTGCACTTGTTTTAATTACATTGGGAAGCATCGGCCCCTTGCCTTCTACCATCAATACTTCTACACCAAGTGCTTGCGGAATGACAAGTATATCGCTGAAAATAATCGCAGCATCTACACCAATAATATCAATCGGCTGAAGGGTAATTTCTGCTGCAAGTTCGGGGGTTTGCACCCGTGTGAAAAAATCATACTTGTCACGCAACTTAATATATTCAGGCAAATATCTTCCTGCCTGCCGCATCATCCACACAGGTACCCTTTCTACGCTTTCTCCATTTAATGCCCGGAGAAATAAATCATTTTTCAATTGCATGCTGCTATTAATTATATACTTGTTTAAAATACCTGACAGCCTGCAGCAACAAGTTTTCCTTGCCTCCGCTATCAGATTCTATGATCGTATTAGTTGTTTTTTCGCGGAGTACATTTGCTGTAGTGCTGCCAATGGCAAACAAAACCGTGGAGGAAGGGATCTTGTTGTCCAGGAAAAAACTTTCAGCTGCACTGGGACTGAAAAACAATATTCCATTATAGTTTTCTGAAATGTTGTGCTTTATTTTTATGGTTTCATACACCACCACTTCTGTAAGCATCACCCCGGCATCTTCCAGCATATCGGGCAGTTCATCTCTTCTTATATTTCCGCAAAAAAAATAACAGGGAGTTTCGGGAGAGGCAACTACAACTTTTTCTGCCAGCTCTTTTGCATTGGATGCAGTGGCGGCAATAACACATGAAGGAAAGTGTTGCCTGATCAGGGATTCAGTGGTTTCTCCAACACAATAAATTTCCCAGCCCGGTTGCTCACCTGCAGCAATTTCGGCTACATAATTTACAGCATTCATACTGGTAAAAATTACTGTTGCCTTCAGGAGCAATGCAGCCTCCACTTCCTGTTGCACTTCGATATCAATTACAGGATATGTTTCTATAAATGAGATTGAATCTATGACTACAGCATTTCGGGCAAGCGTATCTACTACCTCTGCCGGCATTTGCCTGGTACTTAATATTTTAATGGGAGCATCCATAATTTAATCTTCCTTTTATTCTGCAGCTCAAATATCCAGCGTCTTTTCTAACCGCAATAATTCTACGATCTCTCTTCCACCCTTGTCTAGTATTTCTTCAGCAAGTATAATCCCGAGGTTTGTTGCATCGTCTATAGGCAACAACTTTTGTATACCTGCTTTTTGTTTGCCATCAGGACTAAGAATACTTGCTACGGCATACAATTCTTTTCCATCAGTTTCTGCCAATGCACTTATCGGTGTACTACAACCTCCTTTAAGAATCCGCAGAAAATCTTTTTCAATCTTAGTACAAAGGGCAGTAACCGAATCATTTAATTGTGCTGCAAGCTTGGTGGTCAATCCATCATCGAACCTTGTAATAACTACAACAGCGCCCTGTGCAGGAGCCGGCAGCATCCAATCCAAATCTATACTGTTTGCAGGTTTTTTATTGATTCTTTCCAACCCAGCAGCTGCAAAAATGGCACCAGCCCAATTGCTTTCTGCAGTTTTTTTCAACCTTGTATTTACGTTTCCACGAATGTTTTCAATTGAATGAGTTGGAAATTTATGCAGCCATTGTGCCCGTCTCCTAATACTGCTTGTTGCTATAATAATTTCGTCCTCAGATCCTACTTTTCCGAAATCTTCTAATGAACTAAGAAATAACTCTTGAGTATTATTAAGATTTGAACCGGGAACGAAAATATCTTTATATGAACCACGCTTTAGTACAGCTGCCTGCGTCAATCCTTTGGCAAGCATAGTAGGTACATCTTTCATGGAATGTACCGCAATATCTATCCTGTTTTGAATTAATGCAAGGTCGAGACTTTTTGTAAAAATTCCCTGCACCCCCATTTCGTATAATGGAGTTTGCAGATCAAGGTCCCCTTCACTTTTTATAAAAACCAACTCAGTCTTTGTGCCAAATGAAGCCATCATGTCCTGCACAAGAGTAGCCTGCCATACTGCAAGCTCACTGTCACGGGTACCTATGCGTAGAGGTTCTGACATGATGGTAAATTAATTTGTACTTTCTATGAATCTTGTAAGGGCCTCCAGGTAATGGCAGCCGGGAGTGTTTTCTTCACGAAATTTTACGGCAACACCATCCAGCGTTTTTTGTATTTTCTGTGCCGGACATGTGGTTTCATTACCGGTCAACCCTAAGGCTATCAGTTGCAAATGATTTTTTATAGAAAGAAGTTTTGGAACGTCAGCACGATGTGCCTGCCAGGCTTTAAAAGCGAGTATGTGTTTTGAAATGATCTCTTTTACTGCAGGAACCTGTGAAGCTCTTTGCTGCAGGGTTTCATTATTTATTTTACTCAATTCATCTACCCCTACCAAAGTTACACCTTCCACTTCTGCAACATCCGCCGCTACATTTGCAGGAATGCTCAGGTCAATAAAAAATGCCGGGGCATTTTTTTCATCAAGGTCTTTTCTTGAAATGATTGGTTCATTTGCCTGGGAGGCTACCACGACAATATCAGCATCAAGCAGACTCTGATGCAGATCGTCATATTTTACAAAGTTTATGTTGTGTGCTTCTGCAAGTACAAACGCTTTCTCATCTGAGCGATTGATCACGGTAAGTTCTGCACCTGGCAAATAATCAATGATATTCCTGCATGTACTGGTACCAATCTTACCCGTACCAATCAACACAATTTTTTTACCTTTTGCACGGAAAACATTCTCCCTGATAAATTGAATAGCAGCAAAGGAAACAGAAACTGTTCCGCTGCTGAAACTTGTATTTGTACGGATATTTTTGCAGGCTGAAAAAACTTCATTGGCCATTCTTTCCATAAAGCTATTCAGGCATTTTGCTTCCTTACTTTGTTTTACAGATTGCTTGATCTGACCAGTGATTTCAAAATCGCCAAGCAACTGGCTATCTAATCCTGAAGCTACATTGTACAAATGTTGCATTGCGTCATCACCACGAAAACAATAAGAAATTTCCTCAAATTCTTCAAGTGAGCCTTCTGTAGCAGAACAAAGTAGTTGTTTTAGTATTGCAACATTTGTAGCCATACCATATATTTCGGTACGATTGCAGGTACTTACTATAAAAAATGAAATATCGCCGACAGTATTTGCTTGTGAAAGGAGGTGGCTGTAAGCTGGTTTGGAAACGGCAAAACGACCACGGAGAGCAGCATCAGATCTTTTGTAACTAACGCCTGCAACATAAAAATATGTCATATCTAACCTTCCGTTCTCTCTCATATTTGCTGAAAAAATACCTTTATTGTTCAATGGTCGCAAAGGTAAACACGAACAGTTGGTATTAATTATTTTCAGTGTCATTGCATTGTCATTTCTACTTACAAATACAGTAGAGAACAAAGAACGATCAGGAATAGAAACTACAATGAATATCTTTGCAAAAAAATCTTGATGACGGAAAAGAAACGTGGAATTTTACTAATGAACCTTGGATCCCCGGATGATACGAGTGTAAAATCTGTAAGGAAATATTTGAATGAATTCCTGATGGATGAGCGGGTAATAGATAAAAGTTTTCTTTTCCGGCTTTTGCTGGTAAAGGGGATCATTACTCCACTTCGTGCACCAAAATCTGCGGAAGCTTACCGCAGCATCTGGACAAATGAAGGTTCTCCTCTTGTGGTAACCACCAAGCAACTCAAAGAGGCATTGGAAAATAAAATTGAAGAACCTGTGGCTATAGCCATGCGGTATGGCAACCCAACTCCGCAGGCTGCATTTGATTCTTTGCTTCAGGCAAATCCGGAATTGGAAGAAGTAATAGCGATACCATTATATCCTCATTATGCCATGAGCAGTTTTGAAACTGCGGTAGAACATGTGAAGAAAACTCATGAAGAAAATAAATATACTTTTAGTCTTGAATTTATAGATCCTTATTACAACAATGAGGATTACATCAGCGCACTTGCAGCAAGCATGAAGCCCTACCTCGAGCAGGATTACGACCACTTGCTTTTTAGTTATCATGGAGTGCCTGGCAGGCATATCAGGAATAGTGACATCACAGGTTCACATTGTCTGAAAACAGCAGATTGCTGCAATGTAGCATCACCTGCACACAAATTTTGCTACAGGCACCAATGCCTTACCACCACTAAACTAGTTACAGATCTATTGGAGATACCAAAAGAAAAATTTAGCATTAGTTTTCAAAGCAGGCTGGGCAAAGGATGGCTGCAACCCTTTACTGATAAGCGTTTGAAGGAAATGCCTGGCGAAGGCATCAAAAAATTGCTGATTATTTGCCCGGCTTTTGTAAGTGATTGCCTGGAAACATTAGAGGAAATTGCCATGAGGGGAAAAGAAGACTTCGAAGAAGCGGGTGGAGAAACATATACCATGATCCCCTGCCTGAATCTGAGTGAGCAATGGGTAGATACCCTGGCCAGTTTCTGTGAACAATAAATAAGTTACGTTCACCGCATGTATTTCTATATAAAAGCTATCCATATTATTTTTATAGTTACCTGGTTTGCCGGGTTATTTTATATGCCAAGGCTTTTCATTTATGCCAGGGAGGCAATGGATAAACCGGAACCGGAAAAAACAATTCTTTATAACCAGTTTGCCATAATGATGCGTAGGCTTTGGTATGGAATTACCTGGCCTTCAGCTATCCTCACAATTATTTTTGGCGGATGGATTGCCTGGCTCTATGGAGCGGTTCCTTCCTGGCTATGGGTAAAACTTGGCTTTGTGTGTTTACTGTATGCTTATCATTTTACCTTACACAAGATCTTTACAGACCAGCAGAAAAAAATCTTTACACTTACCTCTAACCAGCTAAGAATATGGAACGAAATAGCCACCATATTACTGGTGGCTATTGTAATGATCGTTAGTGTAAAACAGGCGCTCAGTGCAGTTTGGGGCATCCTGGGCCTGGTATGTTTTATTCTTTTATTGTTACTTGCCATTAAACTCTATAAAAGAATACGGCAAAAAAATTAATAAACCAGGTGCTTCCTGTTTACTGCATACATGGCAATGAAAATAATTCCTATTGCTGCTGCAATCAAAAAAGAAGTGGTGGTAACCATAAATGTTCCGATAAAGAAAATTACAGAAACAATGCCCAGCAATTGGCCAATTGTATAAATAAGGAAACCTTGCTTTTGTAATTTTCTCATTTGCAAAGCACCTACAAAACAAAGAACAATTGAGATGAGCGATACGATCAAAATTGGGATACGATTTTCGTAACCTTTTGTGATCATGAGCATAAATTGCTCTGGATCTCCCATCATTTTTTTGGCGAAGGATGGCATATCAGGATTGTTCATTTGGTCCATTACCTTATCCCTCTCATCATAACTTTTCTTTGCACTAATAAAACTCCAGACAGAAGAAAGCAAACCAATAGCACATCCAATAAAAGTAAGGATTGTCAGTACGTTTAATCCTGTAGGAAGTTCTTTTTTGTCAAAAGCAGATTCTTGTAAATTGTCTTGTTCGTAATTACTCATAATAGTAGATTTGGGGTTTAGTTTTGTTTAAACAAACATAAAAAAAATAATCATCCTTTTCTACGCTTTATTTCTTTTTCTATGAGTGTCAGCTCACGGCTTGTCTGCCCAGCCACGGAAGTATTTTCCTGGGCACGCCTCAGCAGGTAGGGAATTACATCTGCAATAGGCCCGAAAGGCAGGTATTTGCTTACGCTAAATCCTGCGTGTGCCAGGTTGAAAGTAATGTTGTCGCTCATGCCATACAGCTGAGAAAAATGGATATGAGGGTGATTGTGAGCAATGTTTTTTTCGTCAAGAAGACGGGCGGCATATTTATTACTGTATTCATTATGTGAAGCCACAATAACTGCTATCCGGGCTATGTGGTCTATACAAAACAATAATGCTTCATCGTAGTCTCTATCAGATGCTTCCTTAGAGGGTTGTATTGGGGAAGCATATTTTTTTTCTTCAGCACGCTTTCTTTCTTTCTCCATATAAGCACCCCGTACGAGCTTTGCGCCAAGAATAAATTCTCTTTCATCTGCAGCAGTATAACAAGCTTTTAAAAATGCAAGCCTGTCATGCCTGTACAATTGTATTGTATTATACACCCTTGGCTTTTCTTTATTGTAGATATCCATCATCAGCATGGTAATGGCATCTACCGGGTCCTGTATCCACGTTTCTTCTGCATCTACTAAAACACCGACATTTAATTTGCTGCCCGTTTCACATATTTCAACCAACCGGTTTACAGCACGCAGCCAGGCTTCCTTTTCTTCCACAGGAAGTTCTTCCAGCACGGCATGGTATTTTTTCATTAAAGTGCCCTCTTTCGTATGCATGGCAGCATCCATTTTTTCCAGCAGGCTAAACCTTACAATACCTGTTACTTTAATGCTCATCAAAGGGATATTGGGCTGAGTGGCAGCATACTCTATTACTTTTATAAATTCTGCCATCGCATGATCGTATTCAGATTCATTTTCATCGCCGCCCTCTACGCCATAGTCCAGGATGACCTGAACATTATATTCACTTAACTTTTTTGCTACAGATGCTGTTTGTTCTAATGTTTCTCCGCCAACAAACTGGCTAAAAATTGTGTTTCTAATAATGGAACGGGAAAAAGGCAAATGCCACTTGATGGCAGCAGGCATAAGTTTTAATCCTAGACCAAGCATCAGTTTATTGCCCATGGACTTAAACAGGAAATGAGCTTTTTTCAGCTCAGAAGTTTTCTTGTAGGCAAAGGCATATTCTGTATTCTCAAATGAAACTTGCTGTGGATATGAAGGCATATGAAATCGGAAGGTAAATTTTGAGGAACAAAAGTAATTGAATGATGGCTTACAATCCAAAAAGCAGGTTTATGGAATAGTTTTTTTGTAAAAAAGTCATTAATAAATTCCTTAAAAAACTGGATGAAGAGATCGAAAAAAAATGAAGAAACAAATAAAAAAGGAAAACCTTCCTTCAAAAATATGTCTTGTTTGCAAGTTGCCACTTAGCTGGCGAAAAAAATGGGAGCGCAATTGGGAAGACGTAAAATATTGCAGTGAAAAATGCCGGAGACAAAAGAACTAACAGGAAAGCTAGTACAAAATTTACTTGTTTACCTTTGCGAAAATTTAAAAAAATCATGGATAAAAAAGCATCTGATTCGCTGGTAATAATGACGGAACTGGTTTTGCCCAATGACACAAATACATTTGGCAACCTGATGGGTGGTAGGCTTATGTACTGGATGGATATCGCTGCTGCATTATCAGCCATGAAGCATTGTGCAGCTCCTGTAGTTACAGCTTCAGTCGATAATATTTCTTTTGAAACACCCATCAAGCTTGGGAATGTAGTACATATAGAAGCAACTGTAACCAGGTCGTTCAACAGCAGTATGGAAGTTCATATGACAGTATACGGTGAGGACGTTATCCAACAATATAAATATAAAAGCAACGAAGCTTATTACACATTTGTAGCCCTCGATCCTAATGGGAAGCCACGGCCGGTAAACAAGCTGATACCAAAAACAACCAAAGAAAAAAACTTGTTTGATGGTGCTTTGCGGAGGCGACAACTAAGGCTGATACTTGGAGGAAAAATGAAACCCGAGGATGCTGCAGAGCTAAAAGCGCTTTTTGCGAATTAGGCTTCACTCACCCCACTATTTTCATTTGCAGGTTTAAATTCTTTTGATTGTTCAATGGCGACCATAATATCTTTAAGGATATTATCCATTGAGTCATCGTAATTGATGTTTAAAGGATCTTTAAATTCTACACTAAGCCTGGTTCCTTTTTTCTGCAATTTCAAACCTTTTTTATCGAAAGCCGTAGAGAAGCCCTTGATGACAACCGGAATTACAATTGGCTTCGTTTGTTTTATTATAAATGCAGTTCCTTTTCTGCCGGGTGCAAAAGCTTTAGTGGTTCCCTGAGGAAAAGTAATCACCCAATTATTTTCGAGCGAACGGGTAATGTTCCGGGTATCCCCCGGGTTCAGCGATTTTCTTTCTTCCGGGACTTCGGTCTGCCAGGTTCGTTTTACTGTAATAGCTCCAGCCATCGTAAATATTTTTGACAACCAGTTGGCTTTCATAGTAGTATCTGCTGCTACATAGCGTACCTGCGTAAAAGGTGCCAGCAAATAATAAGGAATACCCAATCCTTTTTTGTTTCCCCACTTTACAGCACAGAAAATATGGATTAATGTAATTACATCTGCAAAATAAGTTTGGTGATTACTTACAAATAGGACGTTTTGCTTCGGTAGGGATTTGAGTTTTTCCATACCTTTTATGGATAGCTTATTGAAAATGACCAATCCCGGATAGGAGAATATTCCAATAAAAAAATACAAGACCCCACGTAAAAAGGAAGAATTTTTAACCCTCATAAAAAAGTTACATTAGTGAATTAATAAAACATCAAAAGTTTTTAAAGGCCAAAACTTATTTTTGACAAAAAAAAGCAAAAAAGTCCAATTGTTAAGGAGGTATTAATTTTATATTATTTATTGTATATTCGCTTCATAAATTATCATTTTTTTTATCATCTAAACAGAACATAATGAAAAAATTTCTATTGATTTCTTGTTTGTTTATGGGAGGGGTCGGTTTTGCTTCTGCCCAGACAGCAAACAAAGCAACACCTGTAAAAAAGGCAGAAAAACAAACAGTAGTTCCTCAGACTGAGTCCTCAGTTTCTAAGCAGGCTCGTCCTAAAACGGCAAAATCAACTCCTGCAGCCGCTCAAAGCCTTTTTGAAGCAACTCCTGTACAAACAAAACAATCAGCAAAAAAACAATAATATCTATCTGATATTATCTCTATTTCAATCATTAAAAAACAGATATGCAACACACATTTACTTTTCGAAAAGTAGTAAACCTACTTAGAATAGTACCAGTGCTTATGTTGTTACTTGGGTTATTTGCGGGAAAAGCTTCTGCACAATGTACCTGGGCAACTTCTACACCTTATCCTTCAGGAACATTAGATGCACCGACTGCGACAGTTGGTACTAATCTTTATGTTTTTGGTGGAGTAGCAGGCGGTGCTATTACTTCAGCTTCATCAAAATTTGATGGAACAACCTGGACTAGCATTGCTCCAGTCCCTGCAGCTTTAGAATATTCTTCTGCTGTATCCGATGGAACAAATATATTCATCATGGGTGGTGCCCTTACAGGTACCGGCGTTCCACAAACTACGAACTACCGCTACAATGTAGCTACAAACACTTACACAACTTTAGCGCCTTTCTCAGTGGGTTCATGGAATCACGCTGCTGTATTCTTAAATGGAAAAATCTACAAGTTTGCAGGGTCTAATGCGGGAGGTCAAACTAATGCACTAGAAATTTATGATATTGCTACTAACACCTGGACATTGGGTGCAGTTTATCCATTATCTATTGCATTTGTAGGTTCTGCTACGCTGAATGGTTTTATCTATGGAGCAGGGGGTATTAACACAGCTGGTTCTGCTAAAACTTACAGATATGATCCAGTAGCCAACGTATGGGATGATGCTGCGATAGCTGATTTACCAGTTACTCGTTGGGGTTCTGCCAGTTCTAATTACAGACAGGGTTTTGTAATGGCCGGTGGATATGCTGGCGGAGATGCAACTGCGAGCATCTCTACTAGTGTTATTACCTGGAATCCTCTTACTAATACCTGGACTTCTTTACCAAATTTAATAGGCGAAAGAAGCAGAATGACCGGTAGTATTTTAAACGACAAATTATATGTTATAGGAGGTCGCTCAATAGCTTCAGCTGCTTTCCTTGGTACAAATACCAATCAGGAACTTACTTGTGCCCCAATAGTGGCTTGTACAGGTACTCCAACACCTGGGAACACATTTGCAAGTGCAACTGCGGTTTGTTCCGGGACATCAGTAACTTTCACATCTCAAAATTCTACTGGAGGTAGTGGTGTTACGTATCAGTGGCAAACTTCTCCAACTGCTGGCGGAACTTATACTAATGCCCCTGGCACTAGTACAAACCCAAGCTATACAACAACAGTAACTACAACTGCATTTTACCGAGTACAAGTTACATGCGCAGCAAACTCAGGAACTTCTACCCCGGTACAAGTAACTGTTACTCCATGTACATGCCTTACTCCGGATGCTGCAACAATTTGTGAAGGAGTAATTCAAAGATTAAGCGTAACAGGTACAGGAACTGCTGGAACATCAACTGTTCCAAGTGGACCTATAGCTATAGTAATACCGGATAATACTCCAGCGGGTATCTCCACCACGTTGCCTGTATCTCTACCGGCAGGTGCAAGCATTACCAGTATGAATGTAAATTTCAACATCAATCATACATGGGATGGTGACGTTAGTATCAACCTTGTTGCACCTAACGGAGCTTCTTTAAATCTTGTAAATAACAGGGGTGGAAGCGGAGATGATTTCATAAACACTACCGTGAGTTCTACTGGAACTACAACCTTTGCACCACCGAGTGCACCTCCATTTACAGGTATATTTGCTCCTGATGCCGCTATAGGCGCAGGACCTACCACGTATCCATCTACAGCTACAGGTTTTGCTGCTTTAATGGCAGGAAATCCATCAGGAAACTGGAGATTAGCGTTGAGAGATGGTGCAGGTGGAGATATTGGTACTTTAACCAGCTGGACTTTAAACTTCAACTACAGTGTTCTTCCTACTGCAACATGGACAGGCGGAACTATTTTCAGTAATGCAGCTGCAACTACCCCATATGTTGCAGGTACACAGGCAAATGCAGTTTGGGTTAGACC
>JBBQYS010000010.1:0-45759 GCA_038208485.1 Chitinophagales bacterium | reverse complement strand
AAATTTGATAGTACTTTTGTCATGACTGTTGAGGTTTTGATAATGATAATTAAAAGTTACTGTAGCAATTTCATATTGACTACTTTTTTAACTGCCTCAACAGTTTTATTAGGTTACATGGAGACTTTGCAAAAGCAGGGCAGGACAATGTAACATCAACTATTTGCAAGCATCAGCAGTGGTTCGGGCTGACATTTAAAAATTTGGCTTTTAGTTGTTAACTTCAACTTTATATTTTCAATCGGCATTTGTTCCGGGCAGACGAGCAATCAATTCCTAGAATACGGAAATACTCAACGTTAAGACTGATCTCACTCCTTAAAAGGATCTCCAATGTATAAGCAAATAACTTTACAAGTATCTGACAAAATTCAATTGACAGAAAGAATTATTGAGTATTTCACTCTTTCAGGGTTCAAATTCATTGAGACAAATGAAGACAATCTCAAATTTATTCACAACTCATCAATTTTCGACACATGGAGAGCTAATCCTTTAAAGTGGGGTTCTGAAATATTAGTCTCATTCAACCAAAATCAAGTAACAGCAAACTTTTCTATTGATACAGATAGCCAAATGAATAGTGCCGAGGAGGAAAAAGTTTGGACCACTTTTATTATCAATTTTAAAATTTTTCTGACAGACATTATAGAGTTCAAAGAAATAAATACAAAAATCATAACAGACGTAAAAAGAAGCAAGCTAATTTATATCGGCTGGACAGTTTTGGGAGCTTTAGTAGGTGGCTTGATTGGCGTTTTATTTTCTAATTTGACAGGTAGTATAACACTAGGTTATCTTACAATACCGATTGTGGCAACTTTATTTTTGAGAAAAAGTATCAAATTTAGGAAAGAGAAAAGCCCTATAACTTTTGGTTAGTAAGGCTTATAACTATTTTAGAGCGCCTAAAACTTGAAAAGGTTTTTACTCCGTCTTCGTTGCTACCACCCTCTTCCATCTAACAACTCCAACAACCATGAAACGCGGAGGCCAAATCTCTGTCCAGCCCAACAACCTGAAAGATTTACACAAATTATTTCCCTGCGGCTCTTATCGAAAGGCCCGGATATGTGTTCGGAATGTGACTTCCCAAAAGGTTTTTTTCCCGGATTTATTTTTTGGGGTAAATTTCAACAGAATGGAATTGAATTACCAATTTTGGGTAACTTTATCTAAATTCTACATTTATGGGACGAAATACTTCTATATCTCTTGGCAATCATTTTGAAGACTTTGTTGACGACAAAGTATCCACTGGTAGATTTAAGAACGCCAGTGAGGTTATACGTGCAGGTCTTCGCCTATTGGAAGAAGAAGAAAGCAAGATTGTAGCATTAAAACAGGCAATTCAAGAAGGCTTTGATAGTGGATTAGCCAAAAACTTTAACCCAAAAAAACATCTGGAAAGACTAAAAGCCGCTAAAGAAAAAAATGGGTAATTATATTCTTACAAATAAAGCGGTTGAGGATTTATCAAAAATTTGGGATTACACATTTGAATCCTGGTCAGAAACACAAGCTGACAGATATTATTATATGCTTCTTGACTCTTGCCAGGAATTGGCCGATGTAAAAGTATTTGGCAAAAATTATCCTGAATTCGAAGAGCGTATTTTAGGCTTCAAAATCGGTCAGCATATTATTTTTTACAGAAAAGTAAAAGCTGACAAAATTGAAATCGCCAGAATTCTTCACGGTAGAATGGATTTAAAAAGTAGAATTCAGGAATAAAACCACCGCTAACAATGCATGCCAAAAATTAGGGCTGGAGGAGGAAAAATCGGCATTAATTAACCATCAAACTTTTTATCTTCAACCGGATATAGTTGTCGGTAGATGGAACACGGAATAACGCCGCGACGGCAAGGCCCTCATTGTTGTGCGTCACCCCTTTGACAAAGCCACACAAAGAAAATTATTTTTGGTACAGGACAAGCTTATCTAAATTAATCGAAAATTATTTACAGAAAATAACCAATGACAATGAAGAACAAGAGAAGATCACACCCCTGGTAAAAAGTCTGTCTGGCATAATAGATCTACCAATGGATTCTGACCATAAAAAAGAATATTCTGATTTTTTAACCAACAAATACTAGTTATGGAAAAGGTAATTGTTGACACGGATATAATTCTTGACTTGTTGGGTGAGCGGCAGCCTTTTTATATTCATTCTGCCAGCTTATTTTCTGCCGCTGATAAAAATAAAATCAATCTATTCGTTTCTTCCTTATCGTTTGCCAATTTAAATTATATTTTATCCAAACAATATTCTGCTGACAAAGCAAGAAAAATGCAATTAAATTCAAGACTTTAGTAACGGTATTATCAGTTACAGATAAAGTTATAGAGCTGGCGCTATCATCAGACTTCAATGACTTTGAAGACGGAATCCAATATTTTACTGCTATAGAAAACAGTATAAAAATTGTTTTAACAAGAAATCTTAAAGATTACAAAACTGTGCAAATTCCTGTGCTAACAGCGGAGCAATTTTTAAAAGGAAAGAAATAGGCAGTTAGAAATCCGATTAGCAAGAATTAGGGTTCAATTTTTCCACCTTTGCTGGTAATGCCCTCCTTATCTATTTAATGAATTACCTTTATTTTCCAAATAGTCACATTAATATTTAAGGATTATGGAAAATAAAGAACAATCAGAAGACATTATACTTCAGCATGAGAAGAAGGGCAATTATACCCTTGTAGATGGAATAAAGACTTTCGCCCTGGATACTGGCACCGGCCCGATAGTGTTTTGTATTCATGGTGTGCCCACTTCTTCATTTCTTTACCGCAAAGTAGCGCAGGAATTAGAAAAGTCAGGCCTGAGAACTATTGCTATTGATCTCCCAGGGTTGGGCTTATCCGGAAGACCAGAGGATTTCGATTACAGCTTTAGCAACTTCGCAGGGTTTTGCAACAATTTTTTAGATGCCTTAAATATTAGTGAAGTCCACCTGCTTACACATGATATAGGCACACCCATTGGATTGGCAATGGCCACGAAAAACAGCAGTCGTATAAAATCAATAACTGTATTGAATTCAATGTTAGACCTGGAAAATTTTAAAAAGCCTTTGCCTATGCGACCCTTCGAAATACCCTTGCTGGGAGAAGCAGAACTCGCCTTACTAACACCGCTTACTTTTCCTTTATTTATGAGAGCTACAGGGGTATCAGATATGGATGTTATTTCTCATGAAGAAATGGCTGCTTATATACATTTATTAAAAAGAGAAGACGGAGGTGATGCCTTTTTAAAAATCATGAGAAATTTTGATCAAACAACCGAATTTACTCAAACCTGCTACCAGGCATTTCAAAATCCTGAATATCCTGTACAATTGATCTGGGGAGATGAAGATCCTTTGCTGCCTTATGATGAAACCGGGAAAGACTTTGAAAAAGCGAGGCCGGGGATACCAGTTACCAAGGTGGAATCCAAACATTTTTTACAGGAAGAACAATATGTGGTCATTGCTTCGAAAGTAAAAGAATTGATGCCGTAATATAAATTAACGAAGGGTTGCATAAAGTTGTAAAAATACTGGTACGTAAGCCATTTCTTTTTTTCGGTTTATTGTGCTATCGAGCCTGACAATAAATATTTAGCTATAAAATATATCTTCATCTATAGTTTTATTTAGCAGCAGTTAACCGGGTGTGACGTAGCACAACGCACCCTTACTTCGCCAAGCCCGGCAAGTTTATGGCCATTTACTCGCCGGTAGACAGAGACGAACATATAATTAATTTATGTCCATAAATTTTAAAAAATATAACGACGGTCTACAGCAATTGAACAAAACGTAATCCGTAGATAATGGAACGCTTTGATTATAAAAGAAAATTAGAATTAAATTGATAATGGTACTATGCTATTCCTTTTTAGGGTAATGTTTGGTGCTGGTATTATTATGTTTACCCAAATGGGAAAGATAACATGTCGCAAAAAAAAGTTATTTCAAGTTTTGTTGTTTAACAAAGATGAAACTAATATTAAATGATAGCCGCTACGCAAAACCTTAAGCAAATTAAAAAATGATTAGGGGAAGAATATACTCAGTTTGTAATGTCAACTACATTAAGTCAACTTTACATCTTAATAGTTTACAAGCTAAATCACACTGTAAATAATTAAAACTCCGATTGCAAAGGAAAAAGGAGAAATTAATTGGAAGTAGAAAGGTTTCAACATGTTAGCAGCTTTTGTTGAAAAATCATGATGAATTTGTCGTGGCACAAAATAGAGTACAAGAGATGTACAAAGCATAAACCAACCTAATACTTTAAAAATCCCTGGATATTTAGATAGGTCAGCAGCAAGAATTAATGCTACCGCTGGTATAATTCGCAGTGAAATTTCGGCATAGTTAATAAAATTTGTACTGCCTGCTTTTCGTAAAATCTCTCTTGCTTTTTGAGGATAGAAAAGCATCATTATCCCTACAGCAATGAAGAATAGTCCAAAAATTACAATCGTCCATTTTGCAATTGTTCCTAACATAATTATTTCGTGTTGACGCCTTGTTGGGTTTTATTGGGTTTATATATGCTTGCCGGTAACCAGGCTGTTTGTAACCGTATTTACTTACGGGTCTGTTATCATCAAAGGTACTCAATGGCGATTGGAAAGTTGTAGAATGAAATTGATATTGGACGAACAAAAACCTTCTGCTGGAAACTTTGGATTTTGTACAAGCAGCTCATGATGCTGCAGCAATTGGCTGCAAATCGCTCCTGTATTGCACCTGGGCTGACTTGCTCCGATGGCTTTCGGGATCAACTTTTTATTAATTAACTTCAACCTTATTTTTTTCCTCCCAATAACTTTCGGGAGGCTGCAGTTCCGGGCTGTACGAGTATTGAATACAAGCAAAGTAACAAGCTGTCAACGTTTGCTGTAATGCGTGTTAAGAAATTAAACAAAGAAAAAAACTTTTTAAACTATGACCCAAAAAGTAATATTTCAACTTTTATTCACAATGATCAATTACGCCGTTTTTGGACAAGTAAAGGATACATTAAATTCATATAGAGACAAGTTGGACAGTATTTACATAAATGAAGTTCAAGATAAAAAAACTCCTTACAAAGTCCTGCACGCTGAACCGCTATATATAGACCTTATAAGAGACCTGGGAGCAAGAAAAGGCGAAAAGGAATGGAACATCGGACTTGGCTTGACAGACAATAAAGATTTTGATGAATATACAGCGCTTGTTGAATATGAATGGGCGCCTATTGATAAATTAGGATTAGAAATTGAATTGCCATTTTCCTTTCATTATCCAACCGAGAATGCAAGAGTTGCCCCTAAAAATAAACTGAACAGTATAAAAATGGCAGGCCAATATTCATTTTTTGTTTCAGAAAAGTTGCAGACCTCTATGGCTATCGGATATATTCACGAATTTGAACTAACAGATTTTAGCGGTTATGGAAAAAATAATTTCCTTACCGGTAATGTTTACAATCCATTCTTTATTGCTGCAAAAAGATGGGGGCAAAATTTTCATACTTTGTTATACACCGGACCCCAATTTATACAGCACTTCAAAAACAATTCGATGGCAACAAATTGGCAAATAAATTCGAATTTGCATTATATGATAGACGGAACAAGAAATTTTATTGGCATAGAAATTAACAAAGAAATTTACAATGCAAATTTTGATATGACAATCAGACCTCAAATGAGGGTTGGAATAACTGACAACCTTTTAGTTGGCATTGTAACAGGAATACCTATAAGCCGCGAAAACCAAAGATTAAGCACATTCCTGAGACTAATATATGAGCCTGGTTAGACAAGTACTACCACTAACATCGCAGAACACTTCAGCGGGAGAAAAGTACAACGGCATACAACAATGCAAGCCAAACCAGGACAGGGTAACCTGCCCCGTTATGTAGTAGCAGCAAGGCGTTAACGTAATTGGAAGTATTCCTAATTGGTTGAAATGAAATTATTAACCTTCTACTAATGTGATTTAATAGGGTACTTTCCTCAAGTCATAGAGTACAAAATGAAACCCGCTTCGCCGTCTTACGTTTGATGAGGATAATCCGTCTGCTATCCTGGAGGCATCGGTAAACTTAATACTTGCAAGCCGGCTATTTGGTTCTATAAGTTCTCCTGTTGAAGGCATTTGATCCCACGAGCCATTACCGACAGGGGTTATCATCAATAGCATACTATCCTTATAATATTCAAATGGATTGGCAAGTTGCAGCCTGTACCAGTTATTGGTGGCATCCCATGTTACAGTATGTGTGTTGCCGCCAGAAATGGTTGTAGCAAAACTATCAACAACACCCCAAGCCAGCATGCGTGGGCCGGTAGATATAGGTTGCCATCTATTTAAGTTTATTATGTTCACCTTGTACTTCATGTAGGAATAAATTTGTTGTTCATCGGTATTAAAAACCATCATACCCTGGGCTGCGGGTGATACCGCATTCATTTGTGCACTAGTCAACCGGGGCAACACCATGGGTTTGGCGCTTGGCCCCATGTCAAGTACCGAAGAACTGATAGGTGAAGTTGTTCCTATACCTACCGGTTGCGCAACAGATATATAGGATAGGAACAAGAGTGGGATTAAAAGGAACTTTTCCATACATTTTGTTTTAAATTATTGATAATTGACTTTTTAAAAAGAAATAAAAAAAGGGTGAAAAACTGGTTCATAAGCTTTCCATTATTAAATTAACAAACAATAAATTGGGGTTGTAATTTTGATTATAAATGTAATAAACTTTTTCTTGAAACAAAAGCAATTTCATTATTTCCTGTTGTTGATAATCAAGTTTAAAAACTTAACCAATATAGCTCTCCCTCGCTTGGTTATCTACAGCAAAACCACTCATGTAATGTACCAGAATATGAATTTTATTTATTCCTTTTCCCTGAAACAATGCTGAAGAATATTTATACTCCTTACGAATTTTAGAAAGGCCCTTCTTAACCGGTTGATTATGCCCGATTGGTTAGCCGGTTAGGCATGTATTCCAGCTTTTACCAGCAGTAGGTAATCTTACTCATTAACGGCAAGCATACCAGCAACAAACTGGTAAAATTTAAATAATATATTTTTAGCAGCAATGTAACCCCCCATTTATAATTGTGGCACCTGCTTTCGGAACCAGGAAATTATGATTGATACAGCCCTTTCCATCATTATGTATATACATACTTAGGTGAGTGTATTTCCCCATAAATCAGGAAAAGTAAAAATAAATTTTAGTACTTTCCTAAAGAATGGAATAATACTTGTGTTTCTCTTTCACTGAATACACAATGCAAATAATTTTACAACCAAAAAATAAATAAAAATTATATGAATTTACTTACTAGTGATATGATGCCAGAATTATTAAGCGTAAATGCCGGAACATGTATATCACTGTATATGCCAACGCACCGCACTCACCCTGACAATTTACAGGATCCAATCTTATTTAAAAACCTCGTAAAAAAACTGGAAGCATCCCTTCTGCAACAATATTCCGCCTCAGAAACTACAGAAATGCTGCAGCCATTTGAAGCCCTTGAAAATGATGAATCGTTTTGGAATCATACATTTGATGGACTAGCTGTGCTCAGCACAGCCGGCATGTTCAGAACTATAGGCTTGCCGGTTACCACTGAAGAATTAACTGTGGTAGCAGATAGCTTTCATACAAAACCACTGCGCAAATATTTACAGTCGGTAGAGCGGTACAATGTGCTGGGTTTAAGCCTTCAGGATTACCATATATATGAAGGGAACAGGCATTCGCTGACAGAATTAGCGCTTGCCCCAGGTATCCCAAAAAATATTAAAGAAGCATTAGGTGATGAATTAACAGATAAGCATTCCACTGTAGCCTCTTATGGCGGTGTAGGTGGTGTAGGCGGTTCGGGTTCTGTAGGTGGCAGAGGTGGCGAAATGCACCATGGGCACGGTGGGAAATCAGATGAAATGGACACTGATGCCGAAAGGTTTTTTCGGGTTGTAGCAAAAACAATAAACGAGCATTATTCTAAACCTTCAGGTTTGCCACTTATACTGGCTGCGTTGCCGGAGCACCACAATCTTTTTCATAAGGTAAGCAACATTCTTACATTACTCCCCGATGGTATTGATGTAAACCCCAAGGCTGTAGAAACGGATGAACTGGTAAATCGTGCCTGGAAAGTTATGGAGCCATATTATAATAGTACTATCGAGAAGGCTTGTGATGTATACCAACAATCAAAAGCAAATGACCTGGGCAGTGATATTATAAGAGACGTAGCTGCGGCTGCCGCAGGCGGCCGTGTAGATACCCTACTCATTGAAGCCAACCGCCAAATACCTGGCAACATAATGAGTGACACTGGCAGTATTGAAAAAGGCAATTTAGAAAACCCTGAAATGGATGATTTGCTGGATGACATAGGCGAACTTGTAACAAAGATGGGCGGCAAAGTAATGGTGATCCCTCCTGGAAAAATGCCTACAAATACGGGTGTAGCCAGTGTGTTTCGTTATTAATAATGAATCTTCAACCAAATAAAAATCAGTATAAATCAGAGAACCTTTGAAAGCTCAATGCAGGAGCTTTTCAGAGGTTCTGATTTTTTACCAGGGATAGAAGTAAAGAATAGATATGAAAAAGGGGATAAAAATAGGGACGTTGATAAAAATCATGTGTTTAAAGTTTGTATCAAGGAAGTACAGCTTTTAACTGTTACAAGTCAATATCGGTAACAGGCTGACGGAATAAAAATAACTTTATTTCGGCAAGCCATGTGCGTAGTGGGTAATAGGGATTGGTGACTTTTTCAACAGTGGCAACTAACATCCTGCACATAATTATACATCCATGCCTTTGCCCACCCCACCAACCACCCAGGCAGTCAAAACGGTATTTAATATAAATCTACCCACTCTACACAATAACTAAATTTGGCATATCAAAAGTAAATTTATTAGTAGCCGGAATTGACGAACCAAAGTTGTTGGGATATTTAAAACTAACAACTTCAAACATAATTAGAAATGATATATCACATAGGTTGCCAAAAAATAAAGGAGTATTTTACAGCACAATCAAAAGTTCTTTTGTATGAAAAAAATACTCGTGCCAACTGATTTTTCCGATAATTCAAAAAGTGGAATTCAATTTGCCATTCATTGGGCTTCTCGGCAAAAAATTGAATTAGTGTTTGTTCATGTACTTTATATTTTGAGGGCTACAAGCTGGTCGGATGAGTATTTTGAAAAATATGCTGAGCAGGAAAAAGAATTATGCAGTACAAAGATTGAAAAGTTCATTGAAGATATATACAGTCAAATGAATGTGAATGTAGGCAAATATTCTACTGTCATTATCGAAGGTTTTGGTGCTGATATTTCTATTCTCGATTATTGCAGAAGCACACCCGGTTTTGATTATATCTGCATCAGCACAAGAGGAACCGGAAAATTTGAGAAAATATTTGGCACCAATACTGGTAATCTTATTACAAAGTCAGCAATACCAGTACTTGCAGTTCCTGAAAATTATAAAGTAGCTGATATAAAGAGTGTATTGTATGCAACAGATTTGCGCAACTATGCAGAAGAAATAAAAAAAGTGGTTGATTTTGCACAGCCGCTTAAAACTACAATTGAAGTAGTACATTTTACATGGCCTGGTGAAATTTCATTTGATGAAAAAACAATTGAAGCAGCTTTTAAGAAAGAGTTTAAATACGATTTGAAATTATATTTTGAAAAAAATGATGGTACACATTCTATAGTTGAAAATTTGGAAAACCAAATCAGTATAAAGAAGCCATCGGTAGTAATCATGTTTACAAATCAGCAAAGAACATTTTTTCAAAAACTTTTCTTGTCAAGCAAAGCAGAGGAATTATCTTTTGAAGTGAAAGTGCCCCTATTGGTTTTCAATAAAGAATAACCAAACATTTTTGTATATCTCAGGAAAATCATCTGAAAAACAGGGGGTTCAATACTGAATGATTTATTCCGATTGCAAGCGTAAAGGATAACTGAAATGAGTAATATTTTTTTTACAGGGTATTCCAATGATGAAAGACACAAAGCGATAATTGAAATACAAAATGTAGTTTCTACATTCGGAGACATTGTTGATTATAAGTTCTTCTCCGATATTTCTTTAAGTATGGTAATTGAAATTGAAGAATTTAAAATCGATGGATTGTACGATGAACTGCGAAACAAACTGGGCATGAATGAGTTTGAATACCTGAATTCAATATCTGAAAAGGAAACAACAGTTTATTTGAATATTACGTTTAACTGAGGGATTGGGAAAAGTAAAGTTTCTTCTGCTCTTGGTGGACAAAAAAGATTTTAAATACAAATAAGTCAATTATTTCATTTTTAAACTCCGCTGTTCAACACTTATATTTTGATAGACTTTTGTTTCTCAAATCATTATCGTAATATTGCAATATTTAATTTATAAACATGGGGGCAACTAAGACCGATCATTTCACCGACAAACAAAATGCCATTGCAACTCTTGCCAAGGCTTTAGGACATCCTGCAAGGATAGCTATTATTGAGTATTTGCTAAAAGTGGATACTTGCATTTGTGGCGACATTGTAAACGAATTGCCTTTGGCTCAGCCTACTGTTTCGCAACATCTCAAAGAATTAAAAAATGCAGGACTTATTAAAGGTGAAATCGAAGGAAACTCAGTTTGTTATTGCATAGATGAAAAAGGATTAAAAAAACTACAAGCTTATTTCACCAATATTTCAACTAAAGCAGAAAACAAAAAAACAAATTGTTGTTAATCATAAAACAAATTAAAATGAAATTATCAGAAATTAAAAAACACCTTGCAACAGCCGAAACGGTAAATTTTAAATTGCCAACAGGCGCTTATGTTCCGGAACATTTTCACGTTACCGAGGTTGGACTTGTTACAAAACATTTTATAGATTGCGGCGGTACAGAACGTTTAGAAAAAGTTGTAAACTTTCAGTTGTGGGAAGCCAATGATTTTGAACACCGTTTAAAACCACAAAAATTAGCCAACATCATTGCACTATCAGAAAACAAACTCGGCATTGGCGATTTAGAAATTGAAGTGGAGTATCAGCAAGACACCATTGGAAAATATGGTTTGCATTTCAACGGTAAAGATTTTGTGTTAGTGCCAAAGCAAACTGCTTGCCTTGCACAAGATGCTTGTGGCATTCCCCCGGCAAAACAAAAAATTCAATTAAACGTATTACAAACAGCTAATGAAAGTTCTTGCTCACCAGGCAGTGGCTGTTGCTGATTTTAAAATCCTATTTCTAATAACTCTTTCAAAATGAACATTGCATTATTCAGCAACATCCATGCAAACTTTCCGGCATTGGAATCATTTTTTAAGGACGTAGACAACCGAAAACCTGATGCTATCTATTGCTTAGGCGATTTAGTAGGGTACAATATTTGGCCAAACGAAGTGGTTAATGAAATCAGGAAACGTAATATTCCAACTATTGCTGGTAATTACGACTTTGGAATTGGTCGTATGAGCAATGAATGCGGTTGTGCCTACAAAACCGACCAGGAAAAAGAAAATGGAAATGTGTCTATCTCATTTACAAACTCAATAATGAATGACGATGAAAGAAAATATTTGCGTACGCTTCCTGCACACATCAAAGTTGAATTTCAATTAAACGACGACAAATTGAATTTGCTTTTGGTACATGGAAGCCCAAGAAAAATAAACGAATATCTTGTTGAAGACCGGGAAGAAAAAAGTATGCTTCGTATTATGGAGCAAGCGGACGCAGACATCATGTGTTTTGGGCATACCCACAAACCCTACCACCGTATTTTAAATTCAGGCGTTGACGGACAAATTCATTTTCGCCATGCGGTAAATATCGGTTCAGTTGGAAAGCCTAAAGACAGCAATCCACAAGGGGGTTATGTAATGCTGACAATAAATGAGAACAGCAATACGACTGTTTCAGAAAGCATCAATGTTGAGTTTATACGGTTCGACTACGATTTTGAGAAAGCTGCAAAAGCAGTTGAGGAAAGTCCGTTGCCAAATGAATATGCAGAAAGCCTTCGTACAGGAATATAATAAAACATAAAAAAATACATTGCCGAAACCATCGGAACTTTTGCATTAATATTTTGTGGTACAGGTGCAATTATTATCAATGAGCAAACCAACGGACAGGTTGGGGATATTGGTGTTGCAATAACTTTTGGCCTTATTGTACTGCTATGATTTATGCTTTTGGCGGGCGCTTATATTAATGCAGCAGTTATTATTGCTTTTACGATGGTTACTTTTTACCAGGCAATACAAAAGCATCGTTATTTAGCAGTGTAGTTAATAGACACACCGTTTATTGTGAGGGTACCGATATATCCTTCACCATTGGAAACAGAATTTCCTCTTTGAAAACGAAATTGCCACATGGGGTCATGAGAAAAATCATTATTGGTAGTAACACCTGTTCCTACATACCAGGTATTGAAATTAGCCGAATATGTGGCAGTCCAGGTTTGGGTTTTCGCCAGGTTGGTTCGTCCCGGAGCCGCCGGGATTGAAGCGGGTGTAGCGTCAGAAGTTTGAGAAAAATCATATGAATCCCAGCCCGAGCCAGCATTGCCGGCAGTAGCATTTAGATCTGTGCTTCCGGCCAAAAGCCTCCAGCTAATGATAGTACCTGCTGTTATGGTAGGGAAAGAGTAATGTATTGTTATGGTAAAAACTTTTGTGCTGTCCCAATCTACGGGTTTGGGTATAACAAAACCCGGGGCAGCAGAAGCAGTGTTAATAAGATTTAATCCCCACTGACTTACCGTTACGCCTGTGCCGGTAAAAGACAAGGCATTAGCCGGAATATAAATGCGTCTTGCTTTTGAGCCGCCTATATTATCCCAGGAAGTTCCGTTGTAAAACATAAAACTTTTTAAGTCCGTATCATACACCATTAATCCGGGTGCCGCAGCAGGTATGTTTGTGCGGTTAAAGGTGTTCATTCGGGGAATAAGCAAGCCTTTGTTGCTGCTGGTTACATCCAGCATAGCGCTGTTATCAGGTGTAGTAGTTCCTATGCCCGTATTTTGAGACCTACTTATAAATGGCGCAGCAATAAGCATTATTAATAAAATCGTTTTCATGTTATATGACCGTTTATGTTTGCCGTTTTCAAAAAATAGAATTCACTCGCTATGTTGAATATGCAATAAAAGGAATGTACATATTTAGATTCTTAACTGCAATTTTTTACAGGTGCCAGAACTTATTAATTTCGGTTAGAAGAAGTATTAGAACGCCGTAACCGACAGCTGTTTATTTTAATGTCTTAGCAGTAAGTTAATACATGAAGTTGTAACCTGCAATAGGGGCATAGGCATCAATTGTAAATAGCGACGTTTCTCACTGTGATGTATTTGCAGCCCTGCCTGCGGAGTGCTGGTGCCAATGCCCTCGGCTTGGGCAATTTCCTTCTGCTTGCTCAGGGCTACAGTAAGGAGGAGCAGCAGAATCTACTTTTTGTTTTTAATTTTCAGTTTGTTCTGAATGTATAAACAGATTTTTGATTTTCTATTTAAGGAGTGCTTAATTAAAGTGTGTCATTCTTTACCAGGTTATCCAATCTTCATTTAATTCATCATTGCAATTCTTGAGTTCAATTATTTATTGCTGCTCCTGCACCCGCTTTTACCAACGGTACTTCAAACCTCTGCATATCAAAAGCTCCAAGAATATTGAATTTGTCTTTCATGCCTGCGGTTTGAAAACATGTCCTGCTTATTTTATTTCTGAAATCCATTGTTGCACAAATGCCCTGGCAGGGTCCAACTTACAATCCTTCGTTTTAGAAATTGTGCTTCCGTTTATTTTAAGGCTTGTTATCTTATTTACTTCACAAGGTTCAAAAAAACAGGCACGATGGCAGGGGCTTGCAATTGGTGGCGCTGTATGGTTAGAAGCAATAAAGCCAAACCGAAAGTCAGGTATGTTTGCAAACAAAAAAAACGACACATAAAAGCAAACCCCCGTTTAACTATTGGGAACAAAAGAGGGTAATTAGTTTCCAGACAACGGGGATTATATAACTAACTACAACAAACTACAGGATTACATGAAGGAACGAAATGAATAACACTAAGCAAATAAAATGTGCTGGATAAATTCATATTCTGCATCGGTCATTCTACTATTATTCTTATCGGTTTTTTGCCGGATAACTAATAAACTTTACAAAGGCACTAAAAGTGGATTTTGAAACTTTTTTCTCTGTTTACAAATAAATTAAAAAAATCCCAAAAAGCTGGAAGAATTGGTAAATCGATTGCTGTAAACAATGGCCCAAAGTAGGATTTCCTGGCTGAGGCCAGGAAGGTTGTTTTTTTATTTCTGGATAATGGTCCCTCTAAAGTGAGCGCAGATTCGGTTGCACTTAAACGGGCATTTCCCTGGAACTTATTTGCATTTCCTATTTTTTGTTTAAACTGAAATACACTACTTAATGCGTTGTCATATCGTGCATCAAAGGCTGAAGAGCTTAATTTTACATCCTCAATAAAAAAAGTATTTAAAATGCCTTGTGGGCCTCCGCTGCTGCCCTGTGTTTGAAAGTGATTAATAACCGGTATTTCAATTCCATCTAAGTAAAATACATTTTCGTTGGAAGCACCTCCACGAATAATTATATCATTACGAAATGTACCTCCTCCTTGCCCACCACCAACGCCAGGCAATGTTTGTATTACTTTACTAATGTCAAAATTACCAACGGGGTTGCTTCTTATTACTTCTGTAGTTAATCTCTGAACACTAAGATAAACCAGAAACGGAAATTGCTGCGGACTTCACATGAAGATTGAGTCGTTAGTCAGGCATTTATTTGTAAGTTTATGCAGTAAATAAATATTGGACTTCAATTCCCTCACAGGAGAATAAACTCCATCCCTCATCACAAAGCCCAGCTCTTAAATGAATATACCAGCAAGTACTGACATTTTCTCCCCTAAACCAAACTAACTTTGCACTTTCAAAAATTAATTTATTAAAAAACTTATCATCGGTTTGATTGTTGGCCTTATAGCAGTATTTACTATTTTTCAAAATAGCCACAATGAGTAAATCAGACCCAAACAAAGTAATCTTTGTAGGATCTGTCTCAGCATCCACTAACATGGACAAAACTGATAGTTCCTATTTAAGAAACGCATTACAAAATGATAATTATACAGCTTCATTGTTTGACAATTCCATTATTCACAAACAGACTCTTTAAGAGACTTCATTGCAATGAATAAAAATCAAATCAATAAAGACAAAATTTTAGTTTAGGGAAATGAAAACAAAAAAGAATTTCAGTCATTGACCCAGATCTTTAAAACCAACGAAGTGACTAAGTTAAAATTAAATAACAGTGTAAATACTGCGACCCTGATTTACCCATTGGCTAAAACCATCATCTCAATCGCAGCAGGAATTAAGACATAAAAAAATGGAATCAAGAACAAAAAACAGCTACCAAACATTTGTGCAAGATTTTACCCGGCTTGATATCTTAGTCAGTTGTCCAGGCTGTGCAAAGCAAGCACTGGTAAAAACCGGTAGTTCTGTAAATGAAAAAATTGAAGAACCTGAAGTGAAAGTCACTTGCCTGCACTGTGGTTACAACAAGAAACTTACAGATAAACCCTCCGCAGTTTTATACTCTTCGAACCCAAAAAAAATCGCAGGAAATTATTTTGTTATAGGCGGAGCAGTGGATCCTTTTTTTCATTTACCCTTATGGCTAATTGCTGAGATTGATGAACATGTCTTATGGGCATACAACCATCAGCACCTTAACTTTCTTCAAACCCATATAGAAGCAAAACTAAGAGAACGAAATGGCCAGGAACGCTTCAACAGCAGCCTCGGCAGCAGGCTGCCAAAATGGATGACATCAAAAAAGAACCGGGAATTATTGCTCAGAAAAATAAATGAATTGAGAGATAAATAGTATTTAAAAACTCATGTTCAATCTTCCAGTTCTATCCACACGGGAGCATGGTCACTTGTTTTTTCCCAGCTGCGTACGTCTTTGTTCACACCGGCATTAATCAATTTTTTTTCCAATGTGGGGCTCAGCAAAAAATGATCTATGCGAAGACCAGCATTGCGGCCAAATGCATTGCGGAAATAATCCCAGAAAGTATAAATGGTTTCATCAGGAAAAAGTTTACGCATGGCATCTGTCCAGCCCTGTGCGACCAGTTTATCAAAAGCCGCACGTACTTCAGGACGAAAAAGTGCATCATCAAGCCAGCGTTCCGGCTTATACACATCATTCTCTGTAGGGATCACATTAAAGTCGCCGGTAAGTATTACAGGTTTGTCAGAAGTAATAAGTTCTGCAGCATGAGCAGTGAGGCGATCCATCCAATTTAATTTATACTCCAGCTTTGGCCCCGGTGCCGGGTTTCCATTGGGCAGGTATAAGCAACCAATGATAATACCATTGATCTCCGCTTCAATGTAGCGGCTGGGCTCATCTTCCGGGTCACCAGGAAGTCCTTTGCGTATTTCTTTAATGGCTGAACCGCGGGATAAAATAGCCACGCCATTCCAGCTTTTCTGTCCATGCCAGAAGGCTTCATAGCCTGCGTCGTTAATGGCCTGCAGAGGAAATTTTTCTTGTGGTGCTTTGAGTTCCTGCAGACAAACAATACCTGGCTTCGCCTCTTCCAGCCAGCGAAGTACCACCGGCAACCTGGCATTGATACTGTTTACATTATAGGTGGCTATTTTCATTATTGTAAATTTTATTTAAGGCAAATGCATAGAGAATCCTAAACTCATTTACTTCGCATTTTTTACATATTTATTTAGCCATTCCAGTTGCTCTGCCAGCACATGCAAAACATTTTCCCGACCGGCATAGCCATGTGCTTCAAAGGGAAGGCTTACAAACCTCACAGTACCACCCTGCCCTTTAATAGCATTGAAAAGTCGTTCACTTTGTATGGGGTAAGTACCGGTATTGTTATCCATTTCTCCATGTATGAGCAGGAGTGGCGTCTTTATTTTATCTGCATAACTAAACGGGCTCATTTCTGTATACAAATTCATTGCCTGCCAGTAAGTACGGTCTTCATTCTGAAAGCCAAACGGAGTGAGCGAACGGTTATAGGCACCGCTTCTGGCGATCCCGGCTTTAAAAAGAGTAGTATGCGCCAGCAGGTTTGCTGTCATGAATGCGCCGTAACTATGGCCACCAACTGCCATTCGGTTTTTGTCGCCAACTCCAAGTTCACTCAGTTTATTAATGGCGGCCTCAGCATTCATCGTGAGTTGTTCTATAAAATTATCATTGGGTTTTTTATCAGCACTGGTAGCAACAATTGGCATTTCTGCTGCATTCAACACAGCGTATCCCTGGGTCACATAAAAAATGGGAGAGCCGCCATTTACAAATGTAAACCTGTCTTCGCTTCCCCTCACCTGCCCTGCATCGGCAGCTGAATTATATTCTGCAGGATAAGCCCAAATCAATACTGGCAATGGTTTGTCTGTACCAGGACGGAAACCTTTTGGCAGGTACAGGTCACCTGTTAGTGTCACCCCATCTGCTCTTTGGTATTTTATTTTTTCCTTCACCACTCCTTCCATTTGTGGGTATGGATTGCTGAAAGAAGTAAGTTTCTGGTCCGCGATTTTCAACCTTAAATTTTTCAGCCAATAAGCAGGTACTTCTGTTTTAGATTCTCTTCGGGTAATGATGCTCAGTTTTTCCGGATCCAGCACTTTTACAACAGTTTCATATACGCCGGGTTTACTGCGCCATAATGTATCAGCTGTTTTGCTGATCAAATTATATGATAAAAGAAAAGGAAGATCACCCCTTGGTGAACTACCAGTTGTATTGTTATATAAGATATTTTGTTTGTCCTTTCCTACAAACTGTATTACGTTTTTTCCGAATTGATTTGCAATAGTTACAGGCGTACCGGAACTTGTATAAGCATCTGTGGTATTGCGTTTCAGCAGCATTTCTATCTTGCCGGTTGATGGATCATATGCATTAACCTGAACCAATTGTTTGCTTCGTAAATATTCAGTAACCAGGGCGAGGTTATCATTTCCCCAGGTAATACCACCAAAGCGCATTGTTGTTTTTAAAAGTTCTTTTGGTTCACCGGTAAAAGGTGCACTGAGGCTATACACTGCATCACGATATTCCACATTATTTTTCATCAATCCACTATCTAAAGGCTGAGCCCATATCACTGTAGCAGCAGCATCATCTCTCCATTCGAAACCACGGGGCAAATTTTGCACATTGTCATTACCACTGGGAGCTGTTTCACTACCTGGCAATGTAGCTAATACTTTTATCTGCCTGCCCAGGTTGTCTGTTATACTCACCACCGAAGGAAAACCTGATGCCGGTACCAGGTAAGAAAAAGGCGTTATCACTTTTTCCACCAGCATATATTTTTTGTCTGGCGACATGGCTACATCATTATAAATAGCCGGGAGTCCTATTTTTGTTTCTACAGCATTTGTGTTTTTTACTAATTGACTCGTAGCAAAAAATTTAAATAATGATTCATCAAAAGGAGACTTAATCATATCCTGGTAGGTGGGCCGGGGAGAAGCTTTACCATAATTTTCCTGCACTGCTGGGCCTTTTGGTGTTAATGGGCGAACAGGTGCTGCTGCTGCTGGTTGTATGATAGTGCGGTAGAGCAAACTATTATTATCTATCCAGGAATAATTTCCGGTCACAAGATTAAGTGGCGTTGTATTTACCTTAGATGCTTTTTTTGTATTTACATCAATTACATATAAGTCTACTCTATCAGGAGCTGTATTTGTAAAAGCGATCTTGTTACCATCCTGGGTCCAGCGTACATTACCGGCGTACAGGGGTTTTGGAAGACCTGTCACCGAAAAACTTTTGCCAGTTGCTATTTGTGTCAGCGAAAAGGATACAATATAATTTTGTCTGCTTGGAGAAAAGTTTGCAGGATTAATACGAAGGCCTGCAATCCTGTATTCCGGCTTGGCCAGCTCTTCTACTGCCGGATAATTTGTTCCCTGCATTTGAAGCATCCAATCCCCCTTATCATTGATAGAAACTGCAGGCGTAGGATTTACCAATAGCATATTTCGAATATCTGCAGGTGGCTGTTTATAAGTTCCATCATCCTGGGCATTTACTACAAAGTTGAATAAAAACAGAAAAGCGAAGACGGCAAAACATTTCATACATGCAGGTTTTAAAGAATAAAATAAGATTGTAAAAATAGGGTAAGCTATAAAGAAAACTCATTTCATGATTAATAATTTAGTAACCTTCAGGTTATATACTGTTCCTTTATTTATTTAGCAGTACGAAAAGAATTGTTTATTTTTCAATGGATCAGTTTTTAATATTATTACCCATGAAAATTCGAAAAAGACACATAAGGGATTTCATCTTAATCACTATCGGAATATTTTTGGCTTCTTTTGGATTCAAAGGATTTTTACTTACCAATAACTTTATTGACGGAGGCGCAACAGGTATATCTTTACTTATTTCTGCATTGACAAAAATCCCTCTTTCCTTCTTGATCGTCTGCATTAACTTTCCTTTTGTGCTTCTTGGTTATAAAGTCATAGGTCCCATTTTCGCCATGAAAACTGCCCTTGCTATCACGGGCCTGGCATTATGCCTCGCTACAGTATCCTTCCCAAATATCACCAACGATAGTTTACTGGTAGCCGTTTTTGGTGGTTTTTTCCTGGGAGCTGGTATAGGATTTTGTATCAGGGGAGGTGCCGTAATTGATGGTACAGAAGTTTTGGCCATCTATCTCAGCCGTAAATTAGGTACTACTATAGGTGATATAATTATTGTAATTAATGTACTTATTTTTGGCGCTGCTGCTTATTTTCTTGGGATAGAAATTGCATTATACTCCATGATTACCTACCTGGCCGCTTCCAAAACACTTGATTTTATTGTAGAAGGTATTGATGAATATATTGGCGTAACTATCATTTCTCCGAATAATGAAGCTATTAGAAAAATGATCATTAATAAAATGGGGAGAGGAGTTACTGTTTATAGTGGTAAGGGTGGGTATGGCAGGAGCGGAGAGATGAAAGAAATAGATATTATTTATACTGTAATCACCCGCCTGGAACTGAACAAGCTGAACAATGAAATCCAAAAAATAGCGCCGAATGCATTTGTGGTGATGAACAGCGTGAAAGATACCCGTGGCGGTATTGTGAAAAAACGCCCTTTGACTCACTAACTAAATTCTCCTTTTCTTTTTATAAAAAAAATTCATGAAAATTAATGCTGTTTCTATCAGGCCATTTATAGGTGCAAAAGATTTTAATGCATCAAGAAGATTCTACTCAGATATAGGTTTTCAGGAAAATATTCTGATGCCGAATTTGTCTGTCTTTCACAATGGAAAGATCAGCTTTTACCTACAGGATTATTACGCAAAAGAGTGGGTGGATAACACGATGGTTTTTGTAGAGGTAGAAAATGTAGATAGCTTTTGGGAAGAATTAAACAGCCTTGATCTACCAGCAAAATACAGTACAGTAAAACTTGTTCCAATAAAAAGGCTTGATTGGGGAAGTGAATGTTTTGTACACGATCCATCAGGGATTCTTTGGCATTTTGGTGAATTTAAAAACTAGGACTATCTCTAAAATTTAGAGTAAGCGATTGATGCTTTCAAATCATATACTTCATAAAATAAATTCCGGTAACCACCTGGCCCAGGTGTATCAGAATATTTATTACCATTAGGGATTTAGGAAAATCTGTGTCTCTCCATTGGGAGATGGAAACAACTAAACCAATAACAGGAATCAGGACGAAAACAAATGCGGCAGATTCGAAATACTGCGTCCATGCCACTGCCAGCAAAATAAAAATCACTGCAAAACTAAGACTGCCGGAAGACGTTGGGTTTCCTTTCTTTTTATAGATAAAGAATTGTAATAAATAAATAAGTGAGCTAGCAAGGAAACTATAAAAGAGAAAAGGAAGTTGCATGATTGAGATCAGTTTAATTACTAATAGCCATTGCGGCAACCATCCCGGTACTCCAGGCATTTTGAAAATTAAATCCCCCGGTCACGCCATCTACATCAATCAGTTCACCGGCAAAATATAAATTTTCATGCTTTCGGCTTTCCATGGTAGAAGGATTTATCTCGCTAAGAGAAATTCCACCTGCTGTAACAAATTCTTCTTTAAAAGTTGTTTTCCCTTTTACATCCATTTCATGGTTACAAAGCAGCTTTGCCAGTTTGTTTTGAGCCACTGCAGGCACATCAGCGTAACGCATTTCTTCACTAATTCCTGCCGTAGATATTAAGTACTCCCAAAGTCTCGATGGCAAAGCAAAAGGATTTTTATTCACGAACTTCTGAGCAGCTTTTTCCTGGCGAATTTTGCGCAATTCTTCCAGCATCGAATTTTCATTAAATGCCGGCACCCAATTGACGAGTATTTTAAAATGATAATTTTTATCTGCCAGTTCCCTTGCCGCTAATGAAGAAAGTTTCAATACTGCAGGTCCGCTCATACCCCAGTGCGTAATGAGCAAAGGTCCTGTGTTGAACAACTTCGTTCCAATAATTTTTACAGAAACTTCCGGCACAGTTATGCCCATAAGAGAAGTAATCTTATTTCCAGGCATATTAAATGTAAATAAAGATGGAACCGGCGGAACAATTGAATGATCTAATTCTTTGAACCAATTAAATTTGTCTGCTGTAGAAAATCCTCCGGCAGAAAGACAAACCTTATCCGCATATAATGTGCTTCCATCTTCCAGTAAGAGTTCAAATTGTTCTCCCGTTTTCTTTACCTGGGTTATGCTCGCTTTAGTCCGGACAGATACTTTATATTTTGCAGCTTCTCCGAGCAAGCAATCTATTATGGTTTGAGAAGAATTGGTGACTGGAAACATCCTGCCGTCATCTTCTGTTTTCAGTGGAACATTCCTACTTTCAAACCATTGAATTGTATCAGGAATAAAATGGAGTCCAAAAGTTTTTTTTAGAAAAGTGGCACCTCTTGGATAATTTTTAATCATGGAAGAAATGCTGTCACAGGCATGAGTTACATTGCATCTTCCTCCCCCACTTACTTTTACTTTGCTTAAAAGTTTGGTGGTTTTTTCCAGTAGGATAACATCCAATGATGGATCTAAACGGGCAGCATTCACCGCACAGAAAAAACCTGCTGCGCCGCCCCCTACTACCACTAAAGTTTTACCTGAAGACATAATTTTAAGACTGGAAAATTAATCATAACACCAGCAAAGATTTTTATTAGCTTTCTCTGCAGCCTCTATTTGTATGAATGAAGTAAGAATATCGGGTTCTCCTTTTGTAATGCAGACGTCATGTTCAAAATGAGCAGAGTATTTTTTATCTTTTGTTGTCACAGTCCAGCCATCAGGATGATGAAGAATATCCTTGGTTCCCATATTGATCATTGGTTCAATCGCCAATACCATTCCTGGTTTAAGTTTTGGTCCTGTTCCTTTCTTGCCATAATTAGGAACCTGCGGATCTTCATGCAGGCTTCTTCCCAACCCATGTCCAACCAATTCTCTGACTACGCCATAACCATGTTTTTTTTCTGTATAATCCTGGATAGCATTTGCAATGTCCCCTATTCTTTTACCACTTCTTGCCGCTTCTATTCCTTTGTACAAAGATGCTTTGGTCACCACAAGCAATTTTTTTACTTCATCAGAAACTTCGCCAATTGCATAAGTATAAGCACTGTCTCCATGATAGCCATTTTTCAAAATCCCAATATCAAGTGAAATGATATCACCACTTTTTAAAACAGTTTTCCCCGGAAAACCATGAACCACACTTTCATTCACCGAGATACAGGTTTCAGAAGGGAAACCACCATAATTTAAAAATGAAGGGATTCCACCATTATCCTTTATAAAACTAGCTACCAGGTCATTTACATACATTGTAGTCACTCCTTCTTTTATAAAAGGAATCACAGTAGCATGGCATTCACTTACAAGCAGGCAACTCTTACGCATGATCTCCAATTGTTCTGCATTTTTATATTGTATCATATTGAGTAAAAAAATAAAAGAAAAAAACCCCGGCGAATTTCGATCGCCAGGGCATTGATATTTTATGAATGATCTTTTAAAAATATTACATTCCGGAAGGTACTGCCTGGCGGCCCTGTAATCTTCCTGTAGTCATCAGGCCATCGTATTGTCTCATCAGCAACTGAGTTTCTATCTGCTGCAAAGTATCCAATATTACACCCACCATGATCAATAACGAAGTACCACCAAAGAAAGTTGCAAAATTTGGCTGCATGCCAAGCGCTAATTGAATAAGACCCGGTAGAATACCTACAAGTGCAAGTAATACAGCACCCGGCATAGTAATTCTATCCATGATAGTACCAATATAATCAGCAGTTGGCTGACCCGGTTTTACACCAGGAATGAAACCGTTATTTCTCTTCAGTTCATCCGCCATTTGTTTTGGATTAAAAATAAGGGCAGTGTAAAGGAATGTAAAGGCAATTACGGCTATGGAGTAAACGACCATGTAAACACCGTTGGTATGGTCAGTAAAATACCTGGCCCAACCCGTGTTTTGGAAACCGCTGAAAATTGTTGGTAAAAATAATATTGCCTGGGCAAAGATGATTGGCATTACACCTGCTGCATTCACTTTTAGCGGAAGGAAATTTCTTGCTCCGCCAAACTGCCTGTTGCCTACCATTTGCTTAGCGTAGTTCACTGGTACTTTTCTTGTACCCTGCACCAGCATAATCAATCCAAGGATGATAGCTATCAGTAATAAAACCTCTACCAGCATATAAAGTAAACCACCTGCACCGCTGGTAGTACGTGAAGCCCACTCCTGGCCAATGGCTTCCGGAAGACGGGCAAGTATACCAATCATGATGATGATAGAAGTACCATTACCTAATCCTTTATCAGTGATTTTTTCACCAAGCCACATTACAAACAAAGTACCTACAGTAAGTATAACTACAGTAGATATCCAGAAAAGATTACCATAAGCAGGAATCAATGCTTCCACATTTCCCGGGCTTTTCAGGTAACCAATATAAGCACCTGCCTGGAAAGCAGTAACGATAACAGTTAGGTAACGTGTCCACTGGTTGATTTTTTTTCTACCACTATCACCTTCTTTCTGAATCTTGGCCATCTGCGGCACAAGAATTGTAACAAGTTGCATAAAGATACTTGCAGAAATGTAGGGCATGATACCCAAGGCAAAAATTGAAGCTTTGGAAAAAGCACCACCAACAAATGCATCTAAAAGTCCAAGCATACCAGATGAAGTATTGCTTTGGAGATTGGCTAGTTTGTTTGGATCAATACCTGGTAATACGATAAAAGAACCAAGCCTGTAGATAAAAAGCAGGATAAGAGTAAAAAGGATTTTCTGCCTTAACTCTTCTATGGTCCAGATATTTTTTAGTGTGGTTATAAACTTCTTCACTTATTTCTAATAAATTTTTTTGAGTACGCTAAAAAGTAAAAGACCCAGCAAAATGTGGGTCGTGCAAATATCGCAAAATTAATTCACTATTTCTACAGTACCGCCGGCAGCTTCAATAGCTTCTTTAGCTTTTGCGCTTATAGCGTTTACTTTAAATGCAAATTTACCTTTAAGCTCGCCTACACCAAGAATTTTGATAAGGTCTGTCTGAGATAAAAGACTGTTGATGTATAATGTTTCAGGGCTGATTTCAGTCAATTCATATTTTTCAGCAATTGCATCGATCTGACCAAGGTTTAATACTTTGTAAGAAACACGGTGTGGATTGGTAAAACCACGCTTTGGTATACGACGCTGTATTGGCATCTGTCCACCTTCGTGGCCTTTTTTACTTTTGTAACCTGCACGGCTCTGGCCACCTTTGTTACCTTTTGTACTGGTTCCACCTTTACCGCTTGCTTCACCACGGCCAATTCTTTTTTCTTTGTGCGTACTACCTTTTGCAGGCTTGAGAGTGTGTAAATTCATTTTTTTAGTTTGATGTTGTACTTATGGGGAAATCACCCCTCGCTTGTTAATTAATTGATTTGATTTGAAAATTTCAAGATGAGCTGATATGAAGATAAGCTGATTTGAAGATGAAAAAACTAAACCTAAATTTGTAATTTCACAATTTCCAAATCTTCAAATTGGCAAATCGAAAAATTAATCAATCAGCAACTTCTTCCACTTTCACCAGGTGATTCACTTTAGTGATCATACCAAGTATTTGTGGGGTTACTTCTTTTTCTACAGAAGCATTCATTTTATTTAATCCCAGTGCAACCATTGTTCTTTTTTGACGTTCGCTTCTGTCAATTACACTTTTTACCTGGGTTACTTTAACTTTTTTCATTTTATTTATTTTTAGTACGGTTGCCCGTGCTCACGGAAATGATATTATCCGTTAAATACTTTTTTCAGTGAAACTTTCCTGGTCTTAGCAACTGCAATTGGCTCACGTAATGAAGCTAATGCTTTAATAGTTGCCCTTACCACATTGTTAGGGTTAGCAGAACCAAGATTCTTGGCAAGAATATCGGTAATACCCGCTGCTTCCAAAACCGCACGCATGCTACCTCCGGCAATAACACCTGTACCTTGAGAAGCTGGCTTTATCAATACTTTAGCTGCACCTTCTTTGGTAAATTGCTCGTGAGGAATAGTACCATGCCTTACCGGAACTTTAATCAAATTCTTTTTAGCATCTTCTATTCCTTTGGTGATGGCTTCCTGTACTTCTTTTGCTTTTCCCAGGCCATGACCAACAACACCAGCTTCATTTCCTACAACTACAAGAGCAGAGAAACTAAAAGCACGTCCGCCTTTGGTTGTTTTTACAACACGGTTGATAGCAACTACCTTGTCTTTCAATTCAAGTTCACCGGCCTTTACTTTGTTGTCTAATTGTTTTGACATTATCTTGATTTACTTATTATAATAATTAGGAAGTGGAAATTAGAAATCTAATCCACCTTCTCTTGCGCCTTCAGCGACAGCTTTTACCCTGCCGTGATAGATGTAACCGTTACGGTCAAAAATCACTTTGGTAATTCCAAGGTCTTTTGCTTTTAGTGCAATTGCCTCGCCTACCATTTTACTCTTTTCAGTCTTTGGTGTTTTTTGTGCACTGATGTCTTTCTGACGGCTGCTTGATGCTGCAAGCGTAACCCCATTATCATCATCTACCAGCTGAGCATAGATATCAGAATTGCTTCTGAAGACAGTAAGACGTGGAGCAGACTGAGTACCACTAACCTTTTTACGGATGCGGTATTTTATTTTTTGCCTGGCTTTTGATTTATTGTTCATGATTGTATGTTTTGTGCACGATTCTGCCGTGCTGAATTAATACTATTTATTATTTACCTGCAGACTTACCTGCTTTTCTCCTCAATACCTCTCCTGCGAACTTCACACCTTTTCCTTTGTATGGTTCTGGCTTACGTAAGCTGCGGATCTTAGCACAAACCTGTCCGAGTAATTGTTTGTCAATACTCTCCAGGCTGATGATAGGGTTTTTACCTTTTTCTGTAAGGGTAGATATAGTAAGTTCTTTTGGTATCTCTACAATAATGTTGTGAGAATAACCTAAAGAAAGATCAAGCAGATTTCCCTGGCTGGTAGCTTTGTAACCCACACCAACTAATTCCATTTTCTTTGTATATCCTTCTGTAACACCTTTAACCATGTTGCTGATCAAAGAACGATATAAACCATGCATTGCCTTGTGACGGATTTGATCAGTTGGACGCTCTACAGTTGCCAGCTCACCGTCAATAGTTAATTTGATGTCCCTGTCCAGTTGTTGCTTCAGTTCACCTTTTGGGCCTTTTACTGTCACAATGTTGTTACTGTCTATGCTTATAGTAACACCGTTTGAAACTTCAACCGGCTTTTTACCTATACGACTCATAATATTATTTTTTTAAAAAATGATGCAGGAATTACTTCCTTGTGTTTTTTAGATCGCGGTCAGCTATGTATAGAAAGCTTAATCCGATCATTGTATGAAAAGGGACATTGCTATCCCGGTTTCTCTTAGAAAATGTTGCAAAGCACTTCTCCACCTACGTTCTGTGCTTTAGCTTCTTTATCAGTCATTACACCTTTACTGGTGCTAACGATAGCTATGCCAAGACCATTCTTTACTCTCTTGAAATCTTCTGGCTTTGCATAAGAACGCAAACCCGGACGGCTTACACGCTCCAATAATTGAATCACCGGAAGTTTGGTTGTAGCATCGTACTTCAAAGCTATTTTGATAACACCTTGTTTGCTATCATCCTCAAATTTATACTTCAGAATATATCCTTGATTGTAAAGAATTTCTGTGATGCGCTTTTTTAGATTGCTTGCAGGTATTTCCACGATACGGTGATTTGCCATTTGGGCATTACGTATTCTTGTAAGATAATCTGCTATAGGATCAGTAACCATTGTTATTTTTTATTAAAAAAAATGAATTAAATTTTGTTGTTTTTTACAATGCGATATCCAGCCCGCCCGTGGTGGGTTGAAAAAAAATCAGCCTTACCAGCTTGCTTTAGTAACTCCTGGAATCTTTCCGGAAACAGCCATGTCTCTAAACATGATACGACTGATACCAAAATGACGCATATATCCACGAGGACGACCAGTAAGCTGGCAACGGTTTTTAAGGCGCACAGGAGAAGCATTTTTTGGAAGCAGATCCAAAGCTGCATAATCTCCTGCAGCTTTTAAAGCGGCACGTTTCTCTGCATATTTTGCTACTATCTTAGCCCTTTTATTTTGCCTGGCTATAATTGATTTTTTTGCCATATTCTTATTTTTTCTGTGTTAATGCACAGCATGTGTGCTCAACAGGTTTATTATTTTTTTACGTTTTTGAAAGGCATTCCCAATTCTTTCAACAATTCGTAAGCTTCTTCATTGGTATTTGCTGTAGTCACAAAAGTGATATCCATACCAGTGATCTTGTTTACTTTGTCAATGTCTATCTCAGGGAAGATGATTTGCTCAGTTACACCAAGAGTATAGTTTCCACGGCCATCAAATGCTTTGTCATTGATACCTTTGAAATCACGTACACGTGGCAGAGAAACAGAAACCAGCCTATCCAGGAACTCATACATTTTCACACCACGCAAAGTAACCCTTGCACCAATTGGCATGTTTTTTCTCAGCTTAAAGTTTGAGATATCTTTCTTACTGTTAGTAGCTACAGCTTTCTGACCGGTAATGTTGGTCAATTCATCAATAGCTATGTCAATTAATTTTTTATCAGTAACAGCGCCGTTTACACCGCGGTTAAGGCAGATCTTTGAAAGCTTTGGTGCCTGCATTACAGTTTTGTAACTGAATTTTTTCATCAATGCAGGTACTACTTCTTTCTTGTACTTGTCTGCAAGTCTTGTTGTAGTTGTTGTGCTCATTATTTAATTACCTCCCCTGATTTTTTGTATTTACGAACTAGTTTTCCGGCTTCACGAGTGCGTGAAATCTTGCTTGGACCACCAGATTTGGCATCCCAAAGCATCACGTTGCTGATAGCAATCGGAGCTTCTACTTTAACAATACCACCTTTGGTGTTCTGAGAAGTAGGTTTAGTGTGTTTGGTCACTATGTTCACACCTTCTACCAATACACGGTTCTTTTCAGTGATGATTTCCAACACTTTTCTAGGCTTCTTCAGGTCTTTGTCTTCACCAGTGATCACCACCACCTGGTCACCTTTTTTTATGTTGAACTTCGGTTTAAATCTTGTACTCATTGTATGTTTATTTACCAACCCTGATTCTGCCAGGGTCATTGTTTTTATTTTTTATTATAAAACTTCAGGAGCCAGGGAAATGATCTTCATGTATCCTTTGTCTCTCAACTCACGGGCAACCGGGCCAAAAATACGAGTACCCCTTGGTTCGTCTGAATTGTTAAGCAGTACAACAGCGTTGTCATCAAAACGAATGTAAGAACCATCCTTACGGCGTAGTTTATTTACAGTACGTACGATAACTGCCTTGCTCACAGTACCTTTTTTGATACCACCGGCAGGAATAGCATCCTTTACAGTAACTACTATTTTATCGCCTATCCTAGCATAATCTTGTCCGCTATTACCAAGTACACGTATACAAAGAACTTCTTTTGCTCCGCTATTGTCGGCTACGCCCAATCTGCTTTCTTGCTGAATCATTTTTAAAGTATTTAGACTTTTAGTACTTAGTACTTAGATAAAAGCCTGATTTATTAATTCTAGTTATTTGATCTTATAAAACTTCAACTGTTGATGGTTCCAAATGGAAAGAATCAATCAGTTAATGTTGAAATACGACTCTACGTATCTCAGTACCAAGTACTGAATACTCATTATCTTATTTCACTTTCTCTATCACCTCTACCAGTCTCCAGCGTTTTGTTTTGCTCAGGGGACGGGTTTCCATGATACGAACAGTATCTCCGATGCTGCACTCATTTTGTTCATCATGCGCATGAAAACTTGACGTTTTCTTTAGGAATTTACCATAAAGCGGATGCTTGATCTTACGCTCTATTTTTACGACAATGGTTTTATCCATTTTGTTGCTGGTAACTACACCTGTACGGGTCTTTCTGAGATTCCTTACAAGGTCCTGATTTTCTGTAGCTGTATTTGCTTCCATTTCTTATTGTTTGAAAAAAGCTTAGGCTTTTGCAGCTGTTGCTTTTGTTTCGTTTAATTTAGTTTTGATCCTGGCGATATCCCTTCTAAGAGATCGGATGCTTTGAGGATTTTCAAGAGGAGCTATTGCGTGAGCAAAACTTAGTTTCTTCAAGCGCATCTCATCTTCGTTCAGCTTAGCCGTTAGGTCCTGTTGGTTCATTCCCTCCAGGCTCTGTTTAAAATCTGCTTTGTTAGACATTTTATTAATTTGAAAATTTGAAGATTTGAAAATGTGGCAATGAAGACCCACCTTTCAAATTTTATATTTTTTTTTTTGCTTTAGACCTTAAGCTTTTATGATGCTTTATAGTCTCTGCTCACAATAAACTTAGTAAGGATAGGTAGTTTCTGTGCTGCAAGTGCAAAAGCTTCTTTTGCAGTTTGCTCTGGTACGCCATCCGCTTCAAACAAGATGCGTCCTGGTTGAACAATAGCAGCCCATCCTTCAGGGTTACCTTTACCTTTACCCATACGTACTTCAGCCGGCTTTGCAGTGATTGGTTTGTCAGGAAATATCCTGATCCAAACATTACCTTCACGTTTCATGTGCCTGGTCATAGCCTGACGTGCACTTTCTATCTGACGGTTAGTAAGCCAAACACTATCCAGCGCTTTAAGACCAAATGTGCCGAAAGCCAAAGTAGCTCCACGCTTGGTGTTACCTTTCATTCTGCCTTTCTGCGTCTTTCTGTGTAGTACTCTTTTTGGTGATAACATTTTAAGAAAATTGTGAATTATAAATTATGAATTATCAATTCTTAACTTATAAACTCTAATTATTAATTTAAATTTTTCAATTTTTTATTTGAATTGTCAATTGACAATTACCTCCTTCCACCTCCGCCACCGCCACGGTTTCCACCACCGCCACCACCTCTGCGATCATCTCCTCCACGTCCACCGCCACGGCGATCGTTTCTGTCAAAACCACCTGCTGGCCTGTTGTCTGGTCCGGAATTTTGTGCGCCTGCTATTGCATTTGGATTAAGGTCTCTTTTACCAAGAACCTCACCTTTACAGATCCATACTTTAATACCGATCTTACCATAAACAGTCAGTGCAAAAACATTTGCATAATCTATATCCATACGTAATGTATGCAATGGAGTACGACCTTGTTTGATCTCTTCGCTACGTGCAATCTCTGCACCCCCAAGACGACCACCCACTTTCACCTTGATTCCTTCAGCTCCCATACGCAATGCACTTGCAATTGCCATTTTGATGGCACGCTTGTAATTGATACGGTTTTCCAGCTGACGGGCAATGGTGTCTGCAACAATATTTGCATCCAGTTCAGCACGACGGATCTCAAGTATGTTGATCTGAACGTCTTCCTTTCCACAAAGTTTTTTAAGCTCTTCCTTGATGCGGTCTACTTCTCCACCACCTTTACCAATGATGATACCTGGCTTGGAAGTATGAATAGTTACAATCAGTTTGTTGAGTGTACGCTCTATAACGATCTTGGATATACCACCTTTGTTGATACGTGCATTCAGGTAGTTACGGATGCGATCATCTTCAATAAGCTTATTTGCATAATCTTTTTTGTGAGCGTACCAGTTACTGTCCCAACCCCTGATGATGCCCAATCTCATCCCAATCGGATTTGCTTTTTGACCCATAATTTTTATTTGTGTCCCAGGTTTAATTTCCGGGATTATAGTTTAATTATTCGTTTTCTGTTTTTGTTTTCTTTGCTGCCGCTTTCTTAGGAGCTGCTTTCTTTGCTGCAGGTGCTTTTTTAGCTGCGGCTTTTTTTACCGGAGCTTCCGGAGTCACTTGCTCGTTTACAGTTTCTTTAGCAGAATGCCTTACCAGCTTAGCAGTTGGTGCCACAGCATCATCTACTATTACTGTAACATGATTGCTACGCTTGCGTACACGGTAACCACGACCCTGTGGAGCAGGACGCATACGTTTGATCACTCGTCCACCATCAACCATAATAGTTTTTACAACCAGCCCTTCTTCATCAGCACCTTCGTTTTTTTGCTTCCAGTTATTGATGGCGCTAAGTATAAGCTTATGTAGAGGCACAGCAGAATGTTTTCCGTTGTGAGCTAATACAGCCAGCGCTTTTTCCACCTTCATGCCACGGATTAGATCTACCAGTAAGCGCATCTTACGAGGCGAAGTTGGGTAATTATTTAATTTTGCTACTGCTTCCATTTTATTTGTTTCTATCTGTTTATTGCCTTAGTGAGGCATAAGCACATTTAATATTTTTATTATCCTTTCTTGCTGGAATGTCCGCGGAAATTCCTGGTTGGAGCAAATTCTCCAAGTTTGTGACCTACCATAAATTCTGTTACATATACAGGGATAAATTTATTCCCGTTGTGTACTGCGAAAGTGTGGCCTACAAAATCAGGAGAGATAGTACTACGACGACTCCATGTTTTGATAACTCCTTTTCTTCCTGTTCCTTCATTTAAAGCAAGAATCTTGTTTTCAAGTTTTGCTTCGATATAGGGACCTTTTTTTAACGAACGACTCATAATTTAAGATTAATAGATTTTAGTACTTAGTACTTAGACTAGAAAAAAATCCTGTTTATTTGTTGCTTTGCTTTTGCGAGGCAACCATTTTAACTGATTACTTATTTGTTTGGTAATTTCTTACCGTTTCTGCGGGTGATGATCATTTTATCTGATCCTTTTCCACGTGTACGTGTGATCTGACCTTTTGCGTATTTACCTTTACGGCTACGTGGGTGACCACCACTTGCTCTACCTTCACCACCACCCATCGGGTGATCTACCGGGTTCATCGCTACCGCACGTGTGCGTGGACGAATACCTTTCCAACGGTTACGGCCGGCCTTACCTGCACTTTCAAGACTATGATCGCTGTTACTGGTTACACCAACCGAAGCGTAGCAGTTGATCAAAATACGGCGGGCTTCACCACTTGGCATTTTGATTACAGCATATTTTCCTTCTTTGTTATTCAGCTGAGCTGAAGTACCTGCACTTCTAACAAGTATACCACCCTGTCCAGGCTGCATTTCTATGTTGTGAATATTAGTACCAAGTGGCATATTCTTCAACATAAGTGCATTACCTAATTCCGGCGCTACTGCATCTCCGCTGATCACTGTCTGACCAACCTGGAGACCCTGTGGGGCAAGAATGTATCGCTTTTCTCCATCTGCATAAGCTAATAAAGCAATAAATGCAGTACGGTTTGGATCGTACTCTATTGATTTTACAATAGCAGGAATATCTTTTTTATTCCTTTTGAAATCTACCTTACGATACATGGTCTTGTTACCACCACCCATGTAGCGCATACTTCTGCGACCGTCAGAATTACGACCAGCTGTATTCTTTTGTTTTTCCAACAAAGATTTTTCAGGAACGTTGGTAGTGATCTCTGCGTATGCATTACCAATTCTCCACCTGGTACCTGCTGTTGTTGGTTTATATTTTCTAAGTGCCATTTTGTTGTTCACCCAGTATAGTTCCCGGGATTATTTTTTTGATTTTTTACAATCTCTGCATTTTGCGGTAGCAGAATTACCATACTTTGTTATTCCTTTCGGCACGCATTAAACAGATGCGCTATAGATATCTATAGTTTCGCCTTCTGCTACTGTAACTATTGCTTTTTTCTTTGCAGGCTTACGACCTACAATAAAACCTGCTTTAGTGTACTTTGCCTTTAGTTTGCTGGGCATTACCATGGTATTCACTTCCTGCACCTGCACACCGTAGAAACTTTCTACTGCTTTCTTAATCTCAAGTTTATTAGCCTTACGATCTACCACAAATGTGTAGCGGTTAGATTTTTCTGAAAGTTTGTTTGCTTTTTCAGAAAGTACTGGCTTAATTAAAACGTCACTTGGTTTCATGTGTTATATTTTGTGCTTTTACTTTTATAAAAGCAGATCAATCATTTATTATGCTTCAGCATTTTCTGCTGCGGCTTCGCTGAAAAGTTTTGCAGCACTTTCTGTGAGGATAAGTGTGTTTGCATTCAAAATGTCATAAGTACTCATATCATTTACAACTGTTCCTTTTACACGCTGTACGTTACGAAGGCTCAGGTAAACATTATCATTGTATTCAGGAAAAACAAGCAGTGCTTTGTTGCGACCAAGATTCAATGTACCAAGTATATCAGTAAATGCTTTTGTTTTTGGAGCATCCATCGTAAGATCTTCAAGGATCATGATGTTGTTTTCCTTTGCTTTGTAAGAAAGAGCACTCATCTTAGCCAGGTCTTTTACTTTACGATTCAGTTTGATATCGTAAGTATGAGGTTTTGGGCCGAAGATCACACCACCACCTTTGTAGATAGGGTTACGGAGGTTACCTTTACGTGAACCACCAGTTCCTTTTTGCTTGTGTAGTTTCTTGGTAGAACCCTGTACTTCTGACCTGGTCTTTACTTTGTGCGTACCCTGGCGCTGTGCACCGAGGTATTGCTTTACTGCCAGGTAAATCACGTGATCATTTGGCTCTATGCCAAAAATCTCTTCAGGCAGGTCTACCGATCTTCCGGTTTTTTCTCCTTTGGTATTTAAAATATCTACTTGCATTTGTTTTTTATTTTAGTGCTGTAGCAGCATTAAATTCTTTAGTGAGCCGAGGCCCTGTTATTACTTTTGAATTAGAACGATAGAACCGTTGTGGCCTGGTACCGAACCGCTAACCAAAATATAATTCTTTTCGCTGAACACCCTCATTACTTTCAGGCCTTTCATTTTCACCCTGTCATTACCCATACGGCCTGCCATACGCATACCTTTAAATACACGACTGGCATCAGATGAGTTACCAATAGAACCTGGCGCTCTCTGACGATCGTGCTGTCCGTGACTTGCCTCACCCACACCACTAAAGCCATGACGCTTTACTACACCCTGGAAACCTTTTCCTTTAGTAGTACCTACTACAGCAACTTTATCGCCTTCAGCGAAAATGTCGACAGTAATTGATTCACCTACAGGAGTATCAGTTTCGCAATTGCGTATTTCTCTAACTATTTTTTTTGGGGAAGTGCCGGCTTTAGCGAAATGATTAATTTCAGCCTTTACAGAATGCTTTTCTTTCTTGTCGCCAAATGCGATCTGAAGTGCATTATAACCATCAGTTTCGATGGTTTTCTTTTGGGTAACTACGCATGGACCTGCTTCGATGATAGTAACTGCAGTTTGCTTACCAGTCGCATCAAAAATGCTGGTCATGCCAATTTTCTTACCAATAATACTTTTCATTGTATCTATTTTGTGCCTAGCGCTACTTATTCCTGGGAGGAAGAAGTAGATGGGCGTTTATTTCCTTATTTAAGAGCTTACCTGGTGCCTTTCCCCGCCGAAACGGGGAGGTTCATCAAGCTTTTATTTCAACGTCTACACCACTTGGCAAATCCAGTTTGCTTAAAGCATCAACTGTACGACTACTGCTGGTGTAAATGTCTAACAACCGTTTGTGTGTGCACAACTGGAACTGCTCACGAGCTTTCTTATTAACGTGAGGAGAACGAAGCACAGTAAAAATTTTCTTGTGTGTAGGTAAAGGAATAGGCCCCGTTACTACTGCACCTGTACTACGTACTGTTTTTACGATCTTATCTGCAGATTTATCTACCAGATTGTGATCATAAGATTGCAACTTAATTCTGATTCGTTGTGACATATTTAAAGAACTTTTTTATCCGTTTTTTCGATTTGGAGTGCAAAGGTAAGGGTATGGTATTGAAATGGACAAAAATATTTTAAATATTTTTTAAAAAATATTTCCAAGGGATTATTGAGTGCTGAAATCCTGATATGGAATCTTTTGAAACTATACCATATACTGTGTTGCAGGAGTTTACCAGTTTATTTGTCCTTCCTAAAAAAACATTAATAGAAAATAAAAAACAGTTTCATTTAAATATTAAATCATCTTAAATTTAAAAATATTTAAAGTTTTAATTTGTAAAGTAGCTACAACAAATCCTAAATGAATATGGGTTATGTATTGCAGGATTAGTGGGCTGGAAAAATTTATACCAGTATTATAAGGTATGTTGTCTTTAATCCTTACTCACACTTCCGCCACTACTCTTTTCTATTTGGGTAGTTGGTGTACCGGAATAACGAATACTGCCCCCGCTGGACGCCTGGGCTTTAAGGTTTACTGAACTATACAGCCTCACGGATCCCCCACTACTTGCGGAAACGTCTGCATTTTCGCTGAGAAGATCTGCAGCTTTTACCGATGCGCCACTGCTTGCAGAGCCTGTAAGGGTTTTACACATTCCAGAGGCTTCAATTTCACTTCCGCTGCTAGCGCCTAATTTTACTGCCGGAGCATCTACTGCAGTTTTTATAGATCCTGCACTCGAAGTGGAAAGTTCCACTTTATCTTCCGATTTTATACCTGAAGGCGAAGTGATTTTCGCAGAAGCAGAAGCTTGTATATATTTGATAACTGGTGCAGAAATATAGGCTTTAAGGTGCCCGTCATTCACCGAAAAGTTCTTTGCCAACGAAAGCTTGAGTCGGTCTCCATCCATCTCGGTAATTACATAAGGCATTACATTATCATCAGCTTCTATTTTTACATTATAGTCTTTACCACTGACAACTTCCACATCAAAATCCCCTCCTACCTCTATACCTGTAAAGTTTTGAAGAGAGCGGTTTTCAGAAATAATTTTTCCGCTACCATATTTGGTAACGCAGGCTACCAGAAGTAATATAAGACCAAAAAAGATAAAAAGTAAACGCATAGCTGGAAGTTTAAGGGTTTATATCAGAAAAAATGAATTCTCTGAGCTAATTAATTTTCAAGTGAAAGTAATACAAATATTAATTAATTAAAAAGAGGTTACAAATATATATTGGTGATTTCTTTTTTCTATATTCTAAATTCAATCAATCTAAAAAAAACACTAAAACATAAGAAATGCCGGTAAAAAAATGAACAGTAATTAATATACTTTTGCCGGAATGAACCACGAAAAAATATTGATCCTCGACTTTGGCAGCCAGTATACCCAACTGATAGCAAGGGTTGTAAGAGAAGCAAATGTTTATTGCGAAATAATTCCTTACAATAAACCAATCATCTACGACGAAAACCTAAAAGGTGTAATTCTCTCGGGATCTCCGTTTTCTGTAAATGAGGAAGGTGCTCCTACCCTCCCTGTTCAACCCATTGCAGCAAAAGTGCCGGTATTGGGCGTTTGTTATGGAGCCCAGCTGGTAGCAAAACTTTATGGTGGCGTGGTGGCTAAAAGTAACAAAAGGGAATATGGGCGGGCTATGCTCACAATTAATGAGAAGGATGCGCTTTTAGAAAATGTATCTGAGAAGTCTGCGGTTTGGATGAGTCATAGTGATACTATAAAAGAATTACCGGAAGGTTTCAGCCTGCTTGGGACTACAGAAAGCATACCGGTTGCTGCTTATAAATATGAATCAGACAACAGTTGCGCTATTTATGGTCTGCAATTCCATCCCGAAGTATATCATTCTGCCGAAGGCAAAACGATTATCAAAAATTTCCTTACTGATATTTGTGGCTGCAGCCAGGACTGGACGGCCGCACATTTTATTACTGAAACCGTTCAGCAATTAAAAGAAATGTTGGGCGATAGTAAAGTAGTAATGGGATTGAGCGGTGGTGTGGATAGCACTGTTGCAGCAACACTTATACATAAAGCCATTGGTGAGAACCTGTATGGCATTTTTGTAGATAACGGCGTACTGAGGAAAAATGAATTTGAAGATGTATTAACAACATATAATAAAATAGGCCTGAATGTAACAGGCGTTGATGCCAGGGAACATTTTTATACAAAACTTGCCGGAAAAGTAGATCCTGAAGAAAAGAGAAAAGCAATAGGAAACTCATTTATAGAAATCTTTGACCAGGAGGCACAGAAAATAGAAGGAATAGAATTCCTGGGACAAGGAACCATCTACCCTGATGTAATAGAAAGTGCCTCTGTACATGGGCCAAGTCAGACGATTAAAAGTCACCACAATGTAGGCGGCCTTCCGGAAACCATGAAACTTAAACTGGTAGAACCATTACGCTCCCTGTTTAAAGATGAAGTAAGAAAAATAGGTGCTGAACTGGGCATACCTGCTGAGATGCTGGGCAGGCATCCATTTCCCGGACCGGGGCTGGCCATAAGGATACTTGGAGAAGTGACAGAAGAAAAGGTACGGTTATTGCAAGAGGCAGATTTCTTGTATACAGAATTATTGAAAAAACATCTCCTTTATAATGAAGTTTGGCAGGCAGGTACTATTTTATTGCCTGTAAAAAGTGTAGGGGTGATGGGCGATGAGCGGACATATGAATTTACTGTAGCCCTCCGTGCAGTGACTTCTGTAGATGGAATGACAGCCGATTGGGCACATCTTCCCTATGAGTTTTTAGGTGCAGTAAGCAATGAGATCATTAATAATGTAGCAGGAATAAATAGGGTGGTTTATGATATAAGCAGCAAACCACCGGCAACCATAGAATGGGAATAATTAAATTGTATTTTTCTTATCAATATTTCACTACGACAGTTATACATTTGGAACGATGAATTTTAAAACCCCCTTCCTCCTGTTTTGCTTCTCCTGCCTGGGATTAGGAGCGATGGCACAAACAGCAGGACAAACAATATCACCACTGCGAAATATTCGTATCGCAGTGTTTGCCCCGCTATACCTTGATTCCGTTTTTAATGAGAATGGATTTAAATACAGCAAAAACTTTCCAAAATTTGTAACCCCCGGTTTTGATTTTATACAGGGTATGCAAATGGCCTTGGATAGTTTAGATAAAACTGGTGTAAATGTTTATTCAAAAGTTTACGATAGCAAATCACTGAAGAACGATGTGGGCTCAGTTATTTCTTCCGGGGCATTGAATAATATAGACCTCATCATTGGTTCTGTAAAGGACAGGGAATATTTTCAGCTGGCGGCATTTGCACAACAAAAACATATCCCGTTTGTGTCGGCCACTTATCCTAATAATGGCGGAATAAAAAACAATCCATTCCTGATTATTGTAAACTCTACACTGGAAGCACATTGCGAAGCAATTTTTAGTTACCTGGTGGCCAGTCATGGCACAGAGAAAATTCTATTTGTACGTAAACCAGGTGTGAGAGGAGACTTTATTTCCCAGTATTTTGAAAGAATTAATTTACAGGATGGTAAACCAATCCTGAACCTGGATATTGTAAACGTAGAGAACAATGATTTTTCTATAATGCAATCCAGGCTTGATAGCACAAGGTCTACAGTGGTTGTAGGCGCCAGCATTAATTATGATTTTGCAAAAGGGCTTACAGAATCTCTTGCAGGACTGCAAAAGAAATATCAAAGTATGCTTATAGGCATGCCCAACTGGGATGGCTTTGCATTACATAATAGTAAAACAAAAGACTATTCTTTTTTGTATACTACACCCTTTTACAACAGCAAATGGCAGAAAGAGTCAAAAGATATTACCTCACAGTACAGGGCGAAATACAAGGGCATGCCATCTGATATGGTATATAGAGGCTACGAAGCAACCTCTTATTTTGTTAGTTTGCTAAAAAAATATCCTCTGGATGTGATGAATCATTTAAACGATCCGATAAGCCAGGTTTTCACTACTCCATTGTTTCGCCCACAGTTTAGTTCTGAGAAAGATATGATTCCTGATTATTTTGAGAACAAGAAATTATATTTCATTAAAAGTATGAACGGTGCTATTACAAAGGCATGGTAAATAACATCAAAATATTGTCAGATCTCCTGCATAAACTGCAGGAGATTTTTTTTTGCTTTGTTCTTTATTTTCCGCTGAAAAAAACTATTCCAGCCCAGCAGCCAACCAGGAAATCCTAAAGCCTGCGCTGCCCATTTATGCATACTATAAGCATCACTATGTTCCATAATTATTCCATCAATAATTTTCATATTCGCTCTTACTTTATTAGTAACCCTTCTTCCTGTTTTGCTAAAATCATAGCCTGCTACCCAGTCGCAGGTATAATAATCATCACCCAGGTCAATAATATTATCAAATGAAAGTGTAAAGTTTTTTGCAGAGCGACACAGCATTACCCACATACACCTTACTTCATCTCCTCTTAGCAAATCAAACACAGGATCAAAGAAAACAACATCGTCTGTGTAACAAGTATTCATTGTTGTACTGTCGAGATTACTGAATGCAGTATAAAATCTGCTAATGACCTCTTTTGCCTTTTCCATACTGACTATGTTTTTTAAGCTTAATTTTATGCTAAGATATGGGATTGAAAAATTTGAAAGTATAGCCTGGTGTTTATTAAAAAAAAATAAACTTAGAGGTCATATATTTCAGGTATTCATTTATTACCTGCAGCCTTAAAACTTGCCCGAATAAATAACTTTATTATTACTTCAAAAAAACATAAGTCTTTTAAACAATTAAATACATAAACAGAAATCATATGATCGTAGAAAAGTTTGGCTTTAAAAAAATACTACTCGCAGTTGTTATTTCAGTGATCACTATGTCAGCTAATGCTCATAATGCTGATAGTACCTGGTTTGCGAACAATTACAGTAAAAAAGAAGTATACATAACAATGCGGGATGGGGTAAAACTATTTACTTCCATATACATCCCAAAAAGCACAGCAGAAAAACACCCTATGCTAATGACCCGTACACCCTATTCCTGCGCTCCTTACGGAGAGAAAAATTATGCTGCTATCTGGAATGGGTATAAAATGAATTATATAAAAGAAAATTACATTTTCGTTCTTCAGGATGTACGTGGCAGGTACATGAGCTATGGAGAATTTGAAGATGTAAGGCCATTCATCAAAAATAAAAAAGGAAAACAAACAGATGAGGCAAGTGACACCTACGATACAATAGATTGGTTAATGAAGAACGTTAGCAATAATAACGGAAACGTGGGTGTTTTTGGAACTTCATATCCCGGATTTTACAGCACTGAAGCTGCACTTAGCGGGCATCCGGCATTAAAAGCTGTTAGTCCGCAGGCCCCGGTAACAGATTGGTTTATTGGAGATGACTTCCACCACAATGGTGCTTTTTTTGCGATGGATGGATTTTCATTTTATCCCAGCTTTGGCAAACCACATCCGGTTCCTACAATTGATTATGGTGAGGGATTTACAAGAACAATAAAAGACAATTATAAATTTTTCCTGGAGGCTGGCCCGGTGAAAAACCTGAGCAAAATGATTGGGGACAGTATTAAATTCTGGCATGAAATGTATCAGCATCCCAACTATGACGATTGGTGGCAGGCGAGAAATGCCAGGAACGGTATTTACAATGTAAAGCCAGCCATGCTTTGGGTAGGCGGTTTGTTTGATGCAGAAGACTGCTGGGGCGCCTGGAATAGTTACAAAGCCTGCGAAACACAGAGCCCTGAAACAAACAGCAAAATTGTGATGGGGCCATGGTATCACGGCCAATGGAGCAGGGAAGGATCTTACCTTGGGAATGTACGTTTTGGTAGCAATACCTCAGCCTTTTACCAGGAGAATATTGAGGTGCCATTCTTTAATTATCACCTGAAAAATAAAGGGGACGTAAGCCAGATTGCTGAAGCAAATATTTTTGTAACTGGTGAAAACCAATGGCATAAATTCAAACAATGGCCTCCGGAAAATGTGGAGAAAACAGACCTCTATTTTTCTTCCAACAACCAGCTAAGTTTTGGCAAGCCCACAAATACTAATTTTGTCTACACGTATACAAGTGATCCTGCTCACCCGGTTCCTTATACAGAGGACGTACACAACAGGCGTACAAGAGAGTACATGACCGATGATCAGCGTTTTGCAGAAAGAAGGCCGGATGTATTGACGTTTACCATGAACATTGAGAATGACCTTACAATTACAGGTCCTGTAATTGCTAATCTACTTACCAGCATCACAACAACCGATGCTGATTTTGTGGTAAAATTAATTGATGTTTTCCCAGATGATTTTAACTACAGTAAAGACAAATCTCCACAAAATAACGGGAGGGATTATCCTATGGGAGGATACGAAATGTTGGTAAGGGGTGAGATCATGCGGGGGAAATTCAGGGAGAGCTTTTCCACGCCCGTTGCTTTTGTTCCAAACCAAAAAACAGAAGTGCAATTTGAACTACCGGATGTAGCCCACACTTTTAAAAAAGGCCACAAACTAATGGTGCAGATACAAAGTAGTTGGTTTCCATTAGCTGACAGGAATCCACAACAATTTTTAAATATTTACCAGGCAGATGAAAAAGATTTTATCAAATCTGATATCAGCATTTTCACCGGTTCAAAACTGGTTTTGCCTCTTTCCAAATAATCACCAACATTAAGTTTCAGAACTAAAAAAATGACCAAAGTGCAGCAGGTTTTATTTCAACAAAAATTCAATAAATCATTTTTCTTAATTGTAACCATCAGCTTCTTTTGCCTGCAGGGATTTTCCCAGGCAAAGGATGATTTTGTAGAAAAGAATTTTGATAAACAAGAAGTATTTATCAGCATGCGGGATGGTGCAAAATTATATACTGCCATTTACACACCGAAAGAAAACTCCGTGGCATACCCGATTTTAATGGAGAGAACGCCATACAGCGCCGGACCTTATGGCAAGGATAAATATCCACGCAGGCTCGGACCCAACCCTACCCTGATGAAGGAAAAATATATTTTTGTGTACCAGGACGTGAGGGGAAGATATATGAGTGATGGTGTGAACCTGGAGGTGACTCCTTATTTGCCTAATAAAAAAACAAAGAAGGATATAGATGAAAACAGTGATACCTGGGATACAGTAGATTGGCTGGTAAACAATATCAAAAACAATAATGGACGTGTAGGAATTTATGGTATTTCATATCCCGGGTTCTATGCCACTGCCAGCCTGCCACAAGCTCATCCGGCTATAAAAGCAGTAAGTCCGCAGGCACCTGTTACAGATGAATTTGAAGGGGATGATGCCAACCACAATGGTGCTTTCTTCCTGATGGATAATTTTAATTTCTTGAATTATTATGGGAAGCCACGCAAAGGCCCTACAGAAAATTATGGGTCACTAATATTCAATACAAAGGTGACTGATGCTTATGCTTTTTTTAAAGAGCTTGGCCCAATTTCCAATACACAGAATAAAGAATATTTTGACCACAAATCTTATATCTGGAATGAATACCTGCTTCATGACACCTACGATGATTACTGGAAAGCAAGAAATATCAGAACACATTTAGTGAATATAAATGTGCCTACACTGGTTGTTGGTGGCTGGTTTGATGCCGAAGACCTGTTTGGGAGTCTGCATACCTACGAAGCGATTGAAAAACAAAGCCCGCAAAATAAAACACACCTGGTAATGGGCCCCTGGACACATGGTGCCTGGGAAAGAAGTGATTGGACTCAATATGCGAGTTATGATTTTGGTAGTAACACGAGTGTATATTTCCAGGATAGTATCGAAGCACCGTTCTTTAATTTTTATTTAAAAGACAAGGGGGATTTTTCATTAGCAGAGGCTACAGTATTTGAGACGGGCACAAATGAATGGAGAGAATTCAGTGCCTGGCCACCAAAAGATATTACGAATCAAACGTATTACCTGAGTGAAAAAGAATTGACAAAAGAAATTAGTAAAACCAGCACAGCGCAATCCTATATTAGTGATCCGGAAAAACCAGTTCCCTATACCAACGGAATTTTTGCAGGAAGAAATAATGATTACATGGCCGAAGACCAAAGGTTTGCAGCGATAAGGCCCGACGTGGCTGTTTATACTTCTGACGTACTTACAGAAGAGGTTACTATTACGGGCAATATCCTCGCAGACCTGTTGGTAAAAATTTCAACAACTGATGCAGATTTTGTAGTAAAGCTAATTGACGTCTTACCTGATGATGAGCCTAATTTCACGAATGCGCCGAGAGGTTTTCAGATGGCTGGATATCAGCGCCTGGTAAGGGCTGAGGTAATGCGGGGCAAATTTAGAAATAGCCTGGAGAAGCCGGAACCTTTCGTACCGGGGCAACCTACGCATGTAAAAATTGCGCTCAATGATGTGGCACATACTTTTAAAAAAGGACATAAAATAATGGTACAGGTCCAGAGCTCCTGGTTCCCGCTTACAGACATTAATCCACAAAAGTTTATGCGTATCCCCGAGGCTAAAAAATCAGATTTTCAAAAAGCTGAGGTGGTGATATATGGCGGCAGCAAGATCATACTTCCCCAATTGAATTGATCTTATTTTCAAACCACTATTTTTAAAATCGTAAAGTTTTTTAAGAAGATTTTTCAGCCGATAATTTCATCCAGCATTTTAGATATTTCCTCACCCCTCTCTACTATCATGAAATGTCTGCCCTTTTCTATAAGATGGGTTGGCTTTGACCTGGCCACAGGAAAAACATGGTCTTTCGCTCCATGAATATGGTAGAGATTATCCGGTAAAGTTTCATTGTTCCAGGAGGCCACTGCAGCTATTGCCCATTTAATGAAATCAGGATCGCCGTCCCGGATGACGTCTATCAATAATTGTCTGTTTTCCCTGGTATGACCACCAAAAACTTTTTTTAAGATAGAAGCATTTTTAAACACTGAAACAGGAACCATAGAGGTTAATCCAAGTCGGTGAAACCAGTTATAAGTAGATCGTAGATCTGTACTTACAGGAACACTGGAAATGATAATTACCTTTTCTGGTTTTATAAGTTTTGAAATTTCAACAGCTACCATACCTCCCATAGACAAACCCACAAGGGAGAAGGGTTCTTTGGCATTAATAGCTGCCGACATTCTTTTTGCGTAGGCAGATAAAGATTCAGCCCTCAAAGGTTTTATCCAGTGAAGGTGGATCATGGAATGTGTTGGCTGTAATTCGATGTATTTAAAAACCCTTTCATCTGCACCCAGCCCGCTGATAAAATAAACGTTCATATTATTTGCTACCGGTTGTATCTGAAGAATGTTGCACCCTTATTTCCTGTTCTTTCATTATCTCTTCCATAAAAGGCCTGGTCACATCCATCAATTCTTCTTTGCCAATCTCAAGCGCTTTGGGGTTGGAAGCAAGTCCCCACCAGGGTTTTTGCTTCCCAAATGGATATTCTCCATAAACAATGACCGGTGTTCCTTTTACCACAACCTTGTCATTTTTTACAACCCACTGACTTGCCCAGTTGTATAAAAATTTAGCATCATTTTCCTGTAAGCGCAGGCAACTATGAGACACCGGGTAACCGGGTAAGGCATATTGATGAAAACCCACACCATCAAAATTAGCTATATTAAAATTCCATTTGAGGATCCACTCATCATCCACGGTGCTTATGGATTCTACTGCTTTCCAGTTAGTAAAAAATAAACCCGTAGGCGTTTTTTTATTCTTTCTTCCCATATTGGTTGGACCTGTTGCTTTTAAAATACCGTTTTCATAAGCCGCAAAAATCTGAGTAGGATAAGAAAAAAATATGATCCTATTAATTGGCACCAGTTCTTCTACATTTATCGGGAAAGGAAGGTAAGTTTCTCTGTTGCCTCCAAAGTCATTTGGGACAACAATGCTATCCAGATTTCTCAAGTGAGAAAGATCTACCCTGTTTAGCGCAGCGAGTAATTCTTTTACATTGTCGGTAATCATACTATCATTAGCTGCAAACCAGGATTTTCTGCCTTCCAAAGTATAACTATACTCAGGTTTTTTAATTTCTTCTACTGCTGGTTCTACTGGTTCTACAGGTTCTACAGGATTGCCAGGTTGCTGTGTAGGCATTTTCTCCACAGGCACTGCATCAGTATTCCTGGAACAGGAAAAAAGAAAAAGAACAATAAAAAGATTTATAAAAATTTTCAATTTTGTGTTAATAAGGATATAGGTCATATATGATTTCGATGAATTTATAGAAGTAGATAGAGTCAATACTGATGCCGCTTTTTTGTAACTGACATAAAAATATTTGAACCATCTTACATTATGGCACAATTATTTATGTTTTAAGCTTATATTTTCGTTAATAA